>NZ_JACGVP010000005.1:0-279009 GCF_014077275.1 Colwellia sp. BRX8-7
CGCTATCCGTGAAGGTGGTCGTACTGTTGGTGCTGGTGTTGTATCTAAAATCATCGCATAATTGCAGATTTTAGTTCTCACGAGAACTTAAAGAAAAGACGCTTAGGCGTCTTTTTTTATATCTAGATTTTAGCAAAACTGTCAAAGTTGCCAAGACAGAGCAGGTGTTGTATCGCTATACTTGAAAGAGGCATCGCATAATTGCAGATTTTAGTGCTCACGATAATTCAAGAAAAGACGCTTAGGCGTCTTTTTTATATTTAAATTTTAGCAAAACACAGAGCAGGTTATTTCTACAGAGTAAATATCACCGTATCTTTATAGATATGTGACTGCGTATAATGATTGATATTATCAATCACCAAATGAGATTGACCACTGATGATCACTTTTGCCACATTCGAGACATTAGGTAATTGAGTTAAAACTGAGATTAGGATTAGTTTTCGTATGGATAATATCGAAATAATCAGCATTTAAACTGTAAGTTAACCTCTGCAAAAAATAAAACTAACGGTAATTTGACAAACTTGAAAAGTCATATTCATAGAGTATTTAGTTTTTCCAAGTTAAATTCCTACAAATTATAGCTTCACTGCTTTTTGAGGAGTAGATGATAGTCTTGGGTAATAGCTCAATGTAAGCTTTCCTGTATCATCTTCATCAATAACAAAATAGGCTAATGTACCTTTGTAGAAAAAGCTGTTTAGAGACATTGGGATTACTTCATAAGGTAATGAATCATCTCTTTTAGTGTATATAACTCCTTCTTCAACGAACAATGTACGTATTGAGTCGTTATCTACTTTATAACGTCCCAACAATTTATTAAGTTGAGTTTGTTCAATATCAAAGCGGCTATAGCCAGGGTGATTAATAGCAAACATTTCAGCCGATAATAATAGAGTCAAATTGAAAGGTTTTGAGGAGCCGTCATTACTCAATACTGCAATATAAATATCCTCTTCAGGGAAATACACTGAACTAGTTCTAAAACCAGGAGTTCCCCCTTGATGAATAATTGCTTTACGTTCGTGGATTTTAATATTGTTTAATCCAAAGCCATAACGAGATGAACTTCCATCATTAAGTTTAAACTCTGTAATCATCACCTTATAACTTTCTGCTGAAATCAGTTTTCCTTGGCTCAGGCTGCGATACCAAGTGGCCAAATCGTCAACTGTTGAAACTAAACCTCCAGCAGAAAAAGCCCATGATACATCTACTGGATTTGCTTTTTTAATAACACCTTTACGTGTTCGATAATAACCTATCACGCCTTTTGAATTTGAATCCAGCCCGCCATAATGGCTGTTATTCATGCCTAATTTATTAAATATGTTACTTTCTATAAATTGACCATAAGTTTGCCCGCTAACAATTTCAATAATTTTACCAAGCAACAGATAGCCTGTATTTGAATAACTCATCTTTTCACCAGGCTGAAATTTAATTTTTTCCTTCAGCAATAAAACCATTAATTTTTCTAAAGTTGTTGATGTCTTTCTATGTACCGCTATTTTTTTCGGGTTTCTGTAAAATCCTGAAGTATGACTCATTAGGTGTTCGATTCTTATTTCATTTTGTTGCGGTGGGAAGTTTGGAAAATATTTGCGAATATCATCTTTTATGGATAATTTACCCTGCTCTTGCAGCATCAATATAGCCGTGCTCGTAAATTGTTTTGTTATTGATGCAAGTTTGAATTCACTGTTTGTCTTTAGTACCCTTCCAGACTCAATATTAGCCATGCCGTAAGAACCACTATATATAGTTTCCCCACCTTTGGTCACGATGACAGACACTCCCGGTCCTTTTTCATCAACATGGCTCCTTAAAAGCTTATCAAAGCTTAATGAAGAGCTTGCAAAACATTGGCCAGCTAGAATAAAAACTGCTATTAGAGAAAGTTGAATTAGACCTTTGTTCATAACGTTCCTTGTAAATTATAGTTATTTCAACGGGGGAGATTGTCATATTAGCGTATTTTTACAGTTAGATTGTATAACCAATAATTTATAAAGTAATTCATTAGAAAATATATCGCAAAAAACTTATCTCTAAAGTCAGCAATGCGCACCAAGAAGTCTTAAGCATTTGATAATTTACAAGCAAAAAAGTGAACGACTTAGTGTTGAGTGATTAGGCTAACTAATGCCACAGAGCGGTCATTAGAAACGATAAAGTATGGGAGCATTTTTTGATCGCTTTGTGACGGTAAGCAGACATTAGGAAACACATTCGTCGACTAATGCAGCTTTAAGGGTAAAAAAAAGCATCAACCAAATTGGCAAATGCTTCTTGATGATTATCGACAACATTGGGTTACATGGGTTTATGCAGGCATACTGTCATCGATAATTAATTTTGATATTGAATCAGTAAATTTAAGATTGTTTCTTAAATCGACGTGACGCTAAACCCATTATTCCTAATGCAAAAATAGCAAGTGTTGATGGTTCTGGTACTTGGCTTACACCGTTTATAACACTCACGTTTGACACGCTACCTCCGTTAGCTGTGAACGTTAATCTCCAGTCACCATGATCCAACTCTCCACCAGTTTCCCTGTTGTTATAGAGCCTGTTAGTATCGTAACCCTGTAAAGCTTCTTGTTCTGAATAGAATAATTGTCCCACTGTGACCATGTATGTGCCTGCGGTCGCAAATGTGTAATTGATCAAACTATCATACCCATGGAGGCTATCACGCCCCACGGATGAATAATCATCATTGGCGGTGAGGTTTGATGTGCCTGCGAACAGCCTCATATAATTGTCAAATCCGGTAATCTCACCATCGCCATTTAAATCCGTATTGTTAATTTCTCGTACTAACGAGTCGATTGTGAGTGACGTTCCTGCACTTACATAGAATGAGATCTGGGAAATCAATGAGTCATCGATTGCTGAATCGTTATCTCCATCAATATTTCTAATTTCACCACTTACTATAAGTCCGGCATTAGCTGAGTTAACTAGACAACTCACAGTAAATACTAATCCTGCTAATGTAGCTTTTAAAACATTAAATTTCATTTTATATCCCTTTCAACTCATTTTGAGTGAAGTTAGTTAATTTATTCTCGTTTTTATACTTAACTTAAAGAGTGCAAATACCATACCAATGAAGAAATATGCATAAGTTACAATAGGATAATAGCTTGAACGTGTTTTAATAATGCAATACTGTAAATTTATCTGACACTATATAATTCACCAACCCTTTGAATTAATGCCTTAAAATTTACTGGTATAAATTTAGATTGATTTTAGTGCAAAATTATTAGGTGGTTTATTTTCACTAGCAACGGCATAAAAACCAGTGATGGTAATTAACCATTTGAATACCACTATAGAGTATTATGTTCAACGCATATCACCGCCTAGCAACTGACTTTTAATCAGTTGTCTTGAAATGTCATCCGTTGGTATTACTATAAACTCAAGCTGGTGACTTTAGACAACAAGTTACATTATCTTATATTTGTGGATTCCGAATTAAACAAGATAATAAAATTTAATATATGGGTACTAAAGGAGTTTTATCCTTTGTTAGTGAATATGAACTCCACAGTCGACTTTGAGGCTTAAACCTGCCCCCACAAATGAGCAGTAAATTTCGGTTATTGTTACCCTGAATATCATTATGATTTTGCAAAAGCTAAGGTCAGCTTATGGCTATCAGTTGACCTAAAGAACAACCAATAGCTAACGTCAGCAATGCGCACAAAGTGATCCTAAATATTGCTGATCGAGTCTCAAATATTATGACCAAAAAGTTGTCTTTTGAGAAAGCGATTTTGGCTGTATCCCTTTAAAAGTAATCAACCGTAAATAAGACTAATATCAATCATTATGCATAGTCACAGATATAGGTTTTAACGTGTTCAATGTGGCAAAAATGATAAGTTCTCGATAACAAAAAAGTAATAATAAGTTTCGTGGTTATTTGATGATTGAGCACTTCAATAATTAAACCTAGTCACACAGAGTAAGTGTTGTATCTCCTTATGCTTGTAAAAAGGCAAATTTCATAAATTGTAACAAATACATTAACTTTAATTCTTAAAGGCAGCTTTATTATTACTTTTTTTAGATTATAGTGAACAGATGATTGTTATAGGATGACCCCGATGAGTAATGAAACTAAAAAGATATTAGTAGTTGATGATGATATGCGCCTTCGAGCGCTTTTAGAGCGATATTTAGTTGAACAAGGTTTTGCCGTGCGTACTGCGGCGAGTTCAGAGCAAATGGATCGTTTACTTGAGAGAGAGAACTTTCACTTGTTAGTCTTAGATTTGATGTTACCTGGCGAAGATGGCTTATCTATATGTCGTCGCTTACGTCAACAATCTAATGATATGCCAATTGTCATGTTAACCGCCAAAGGTGATGAAGTTGATCGTATTATTGGGTTGGAACTCGGTGCTGATGATTACATGCCAAAACCTTTTAACCCAAGAGAATTATTAGCGCGAATTAAAGCTGTATTGAGACGTAGGGTACAAGAAGCTCCTGGCGCTCCTTCACAAGAAGAGAACATTGTTTCTTTTGGTGAGTATCAACTTAACCTTGCCACTAGAGAGATGGTAAAAGGTGATATTAATATGCCTTTAACGAGTGGCGAATTTGCTGTTTTAAAAGCCCTGATCACTCACCCGAGAGAGCCACTGTCTCGTGATAAACTGATGAATTTAGCGCGTGGTCGTGATTATTCAGCTTTAGAGCGTAGTATCGATGTACAGGTGTCACGTTTAAGAAGAATGTTAGAAGTAGATCCGGCAAAACCTCGTTATATTCAAACGGTTTGGGGTTTAGGTTACGTCTTTGTGCCTGAAGGTAAAGAAGTCAATTAGTGCATTTAACACCGTTACCTACCTTATATAAGATAAGACCTTACTATGGATGTAAACCATGAAAATATTGCCACGTAGTGCCTTTGGGCAAACCGTACTCTTGATTGGTTTTTTACTCTTGATTAATCAAGTTGTTTCTTGGGTATCTATGGTTTATTACATCATCCAACCTAATACTCAGCTAACTAATGAGTTGTTAGCAAAACAAGTACGGGTTGTGCTTATTGATATTGATGATGATCTGCTTAGAAAGGCATTCTCAAGATCATTTCAAGAAAAAACGGGCATTGAAGTTTATCGTGAAAGTGACGCATTATCGTCAGGGTTGGCAGAAGCTACCTATCTTGCGCATCGCTCTAAAGAGATGTCAAAATTACTTGATGGTGATGCTGAACTGAGACTGACCCAAGGAGGGGAGCAATATATATTCTGGATCAGGCCTCCGCAAGCGCCACATTATTGGATCAGAATTCCCCTTTCAGGTCTAGAAGAAGCAAACTTTTCTCCGCTTACAGTGGTGTTAATGTTTCTGGGCCTATTAAGTGTCATTGGCGGCTGGTTGTTTGTTCGGCAAATAAATCGTCCTTTAAAAGCATTACAAAAAGCCGCAGAAGATGTCGGGCGTGGCGAGTTTCCTCAGCCATTAGCCGAGTTAGGTACCACTGAAATTGTTGCGGTAACTCAAGCTTTTAATCATATGTCTCGAGGTATAAAACAGCTTGAAGACGATCGTAACTTATTGATGGCCGGAATTTCTCATGATTTACGCACGCCATTAACCAGAATTCGCCTTGCGGCGGAGATGATGTCAACACAAGATGAGTTTTTAAAAGAGGGTATCGAAGGCGATATTGATGATATGAACAGTATTATTGATCAGTTTATCGACTACATTCGACATAACAGTAAAGATAAGCCTGAGCTTTGCGATCTCAATCACTTAATTAATGATGTGATGCAAACCGAACTTATTTATGGTCGGAAGATAAATTTTTCAGAGCAAGAACTACCTGAAATACCGCTACGCTTTGTTGCGATGAAGAGAGCGGTTGCTAATATTATTCAGAATGCCTTACGTTACTCTGATGGAGATATTGATATTATTACCGGGATTTCAGCGGATAAAAAGTCAGTGTATTTCTGTGTGTCTGACAACGGCCCTGGTATTCCTGAAGAAGATATAGAACGTTTGTTCCAACCTTTTACGCAAGGGGATAAAGCGCGAGGCACAGAAGGAAGTGGTTTAGGCTTAGCGATAATAAAGAAGATAGTGAATACCCATGGTGGTGATGTTCTGTTAACTAACCGTACTGAAGGCGGTTTATCAGCCAAGGTTTTATTACCCATTAAATAAATTTTCTGAAATTCACATAGTAACCGTGCGTTGCACAATGGACTGATGCCATAGAAGGGATGTCTCACTAAGAATGGTCATGCTGTGATGACTGTTCATCCTGAACAGAAAAAAGCCGCTAAACGTTAAGTTTAGCGGCTTTTTAGTGATAACATTTAAATATTAAGTCTTTATAGCTGAGGTCCAGCATCGACTAATGACTTACCATTATCAGTATCAGTAAACTTACTAAAGTTTTTAACAAAGCGCTTAGCTAAATCTTCTGCTTTAGTGTTCCACTCTTCTTTATCTATGTAAGTATCACGAGGGTCAAGAATATCGCCTTCAACCCCTGCAACACTCGTTGGGATTTCTAAATTAAATAACGGTAAAACAGTAGTTTCAGCGCTATCTATAGAACCATCTAGAATCGAATCAATAATCGCACGAGTAGCCTTTATTGAGATACGTTTACCCGTACCATTCCAACCGGTGTTAACTAAGTAAGCTTCAGCACCAACGGCTTGCATACGTTTACGTAGAACTTCAGCATACTGAGTAGGGTGCAAGCTTAGGAAGGCTGCGCCAAAACAACTTGAGAATGTCGGAGTCGGCTTGGTAATTCCACGCTCAGTTCCAGCAAGTTTAGCTGTAAAACCAGATAAAAAGTAATATTCAGTTTGTGCGGGGGTTAACTTTGAAACAGGTGGTAATACACCAAAAGCATCGGCAGTTAAGAAAATAACTTTTTTCGCATGACCAGCACGAGAAATAGGCTTAACAATATTTTCAATATGATCAATTGGGTAAGACACACGGGTATTTTCAGTTTTTGAGTTATCATCAAAATCAATTTTACCGTGCTCATCAACGCTAACATTTTCTAATAATGCATTGCGACGTATCGCATTATAAATATCAGGTTCATTTTCTTTGCTTAAGTTGATCGTTTTAGCGTAACAACCACCTTCAAAGTTAAACACACCATTATCATCCCAGCCATGTTCGTCATCGCCGATAAGTTGACGCTTTGGATCTGTAGAAAGCGTTGTTTTACCTGTACCTGATAAGCCGAAAAATACCGCTACATCGCCTTCTTCACCGACGTTTGCACTACAGTGCATTGAAGCAATACCTTTTAAAGGTAATAGGTAGTTCATCATTGAGAACATACCTTTTTTCATTTCTCCGCCGTACCAAGTACCGCCGATTAATTGAATTTTTTCAGTAAGGTTAAAGGCAACAAAGTTTTCAGAGTTAAGACCTTGTTCTTGCCATTTATCGTTAGTTGTTTTAGCACCATTCATTACGATGAAATCGGGTTCGTAATCTTTCAACTCTTCATCTGAAGGGCGAATAAACATGTTTTTAACAAAGTGAGCTTGCCATGCAACTTGAGTGATAAAGCGAACTTTTAAGCGTGTATCGGCATTAGCACCACAGTAAGTATCGACAACAAATAAACGCTGTTTAGAAAGTTGAGTAGTCACTAAAGTCTTTAAATGATCCCAAGTTTCTTGCGTCATTGGTTTGTTATCATTCTTACCTTGATCAGACCACCAAACCGTATCACGGCTAGTATCATCACGAACAATATATTTATCTTTAGGTGAGCGACCGGTAAAAATACCCGTATCGACGTTAACCGCACCAAGTTCGGTTTCTATGCCTTTATCAAAACCAGTCAGTTCAGACTTAGTTTCTTCAGCAAAGAGTAACTCGTAAGACGGATTGTAAACAATCTCGGCAACATCATTGATGCCATATACAGATAAATCAATTGAGCTTTCTAAAGAAGCCATAGCGAATACTCTCCTAAAAGTACGACAGTGAACATTTTGTGTTAAACATGTTTGAGAACGCAATTTTAGGCGATTATTAGACAAAACGAAAGTAAAATTTCTTTCGTTGTGAAAGTTTTCACTATAACTTTCATTTATAGTGGTAGGGGGGAAGATACGGTGACTGAGTAATTAAACTAAATATTTTACCATTAGAACCATGTTGATTTATTTTAATTGTTTTATTACAACAGCTTATTGCTGGTTTTGCTTTGTGGGAGAGACTGTAAATTATGCTGTTGATTCGCATAATCTACAGTGAATTTATTTTTGTAAAAGGAACAAAACAATTAAATAAATGTTTTGTTCTGTAAGGAATAAGTTGCAAATGAAAGTTATAAAAGTCAAAAGCTGACAATAGCGACAAGTTACAGCAAGTATCTAACTAACATTTGTCAGGCGACTAATGATATCGGAAGAAAATTACTGTCTGGTTAAAATATATCGCCGTTACTACTCTCATCAAAAATACGTGAGCCATCAAGTATTTCACTACTATTATCTTGTGTTACCGATTCTGTTGGTGCGGTGCCAAACTGAAAGTATTCAAAAAAGCTGGTTTTATCTGTTTTATTGGTCAGTTTACCGCTGCTTTTATCAATGCGTACTGACACTATATCAACAGGCTGAATAAAAGGTTCTTCAGGATGAGCAACTAATGCTACTTCCATAAAGTCTATCCAAGCTGGTTGTGCTGATTTTGCACCAGCTTCGCCACCGGTAATTTGATATTTATCGAGATTGCTATTATAACGTGTTTTACCCAAACTTCTGCCAGGGTCATCAAAGCCTACCCAAGAAGTAGTGACCAATCGACGGCTAAAGCCTGAAAACCACGCATCTTTTGATTGATTTGTTGTCCCTGTTTTTCCTGCAATATCATGTCGTTTTAATGTTTGTGCGCGCCATCCTGTTCCTCGCCAAAACGGTTTCATTTGATAATCTGAACCCCAAATTGCCGCATTTAATGCTTGTGTCACTAAAAAAGCGTTCTGCGGGCTAATCACTCGTTCAGCTTTAATAAGTGGACGTAGGTCTTTTTCAGCTAAAAGCTCAACCGGGACTGAGGAATTATTAATATCTCGTTGCTTAATTTCTAGTGAACATATGTCACAGGCAATAGCTGGATTTGCTTGGAAGAGGACTTTACCAAACGAATCTTCTATTCTATCAATTAAATAGGGTCTGATTAAATAGCCGCCGTTCGCGAAGGTTGCAAATCCGGTGGCCACTTCTAATGGTGTTAGAGATGCAGAGCCTAGAGCAAGTGTTTCGTTTCGTGGTAAATCGTTGGGCACAAAGCCAAAGGCTGTTAAATGCGGAATTATTTTGTCTAATCCAACCGCTCTTAATAGTCTAACAGCGATAACATTTTTAGATTGTGCAAGTGCTAATCGAACCCGAATGTCGCCGTTATAAATAGGGGGAGAGTTTTCTGGACGCCAAACTGAACCTGAACTTTCATCCCATTGGTTAATTGGCGCATCATTGACGAGTGTGGCTAAGGTAAAGCCATTATCTAAAGCGGCGGAGTAAATAAAGGGCTTTATGTTAGAGCCCACTTGTCGTTTTGCCTGTGTAACTCGATTAAACTGGCTTTGCTGAAAGCTAAATCCGCCAATAGCTGCTTTTATCGCACCATTATCTGTTGATAAAGAGACGAGAGCAGAACTCACTTCTGGTAGCTGGCTTAATGTAAAACCCTGCGCGGTTTTAATAACAAAGACAACATCGCCATATTGGAGTATTTCATTGGCAAGCTTAGGTGCAGCGCCCTGTTTTTCATCATTAATAAATTCGCGTGCCCACGACATGCCTTGCCATAATATATCGCCTTCTTGCAAAGTGATGTGGTTATTATCTTGATGACCTAAAAATTTAATCGTCGCTGACTGTTCAGCAATACCTGTGATCACAGCAGGAAAAAGTGTTTGATAATTATCGATTTTATTAAGCGCTTTGATAACTTCATCATCGCTGAGCTCAGCTACCTTATCAATAGTACTTGTATTTTCAGTTAACTCTGGGCGTAAAGAAACGACTGCGCCACGATATCCATGTCGCAAATCGTATGACAGTAAGTTATCGATTACTGCTTTTTGTGCTGCTCTTTGAAAGTCTGAGTTAACCGTTAGATAAACATTGTAGCCACCGGTATAGGCAAGCTCTTTTCCATAGAGATCGACCATCTCTTGGTGTGCCATCTCTGCTATGTATGGCGCATTCAACTCAATTTCTACACTGTGTCTCTTGCCGGTAATAGGGGCTTGGTTTGCTTGTTCCATCTCTGTTGAGTTGATATAGCCTGCGCTATACATACGCTGTAAAACAATTGCGCGATTGGTCTTGGCGTTATCAGGCGAACTTATAGGGTTTCTGTTAGAAGGTGCTTTAGGTAAACCAGCAAGTACCGCTATCTGTGCCAGTGTTAAGTCTTTAACATCTTTACCGTAATATACTTGTGCTGCTGCGCCAAAACCAAAGCTACGATGACTTAACGGTATTTTATTCATGTACAGGGCGAGTATTTCATCTTTTGTGAGTAAACTTTCAATATGGAAAGTTAAAAATATTTCACGGATTTTTCGAGTGTAGGTTACTTCAGAGGATAAGAAAAAGTTTCGTGCCACTTGCATGGTAATGGTACTTGCACCCCCTTTGTTTTGTCCCATCAGTTTACCGAGTACAGCTCTGCCTAGTCCAATTGGGTCGACGCCAAAATGTGAATAAAAGCGATCGTCTTCACTGGCTAAAATGGCGTTAATCAGTTGTTGTGGAAATTCGTTAAGCTTTAAGGGGATGCGTTTTTTTTCGCCAAACTGATTGATTAACTTATTATCGGCACTAAAAATTTGCATCGGCGTTTGCCATTGCATGTCTTTTAATGAAGTCACACTGGGCAATTCACTGCGCATTGATAAATATAAAGCGGCTAAAGACAAACAAGCTAAAAATATAAAGATTAGCCCTACTTTTATGAGACGTTTAAATAAAAGCACTAAATTTTTCTCTCAATATTGGACAAAAAAACGATTAATAACACTAGTATATCCTTTAAAAGCATGTAATAAATGTATTTATCTCAGGTTTATGCCTAATATAAAGCAATGCAATAATGTTTATTTAAATTTATTTATTTAAATTGTGTCGTTATTAGTGAATTTACTCATATTAGTAGGATGTTATGCTCAGCAGTCTTTTTAAAAAGAATACATCTTTAATAGTTGGTATTGATATTGGTTCTCATGCAATAAAAGCGGTTTTGTTAAGTCAAGATGATGAAGGGTATGTGCTGGAAGCATTAGCAACAGAAGTTATGCCCCGTGGCGCTATTATTGACCGAGAAATCCAAGACATTGATGCCGTTGGCAAAGTTGTTACTAAAATCAGAAAAGAAATTACCTCTTCAGTCAATCAAGCTGCAGCAGCCGTTTCTGGACAAACCGTTATTACTAAAGTTATCTATATGGACGTTAATTTGTCTGAGCACGAGCTCGCCAGTCAAATTGAAATTGAAGCCGATAGTTTAATTCCTTACCCTTTAGATGAGGTTAGTTTAGATTTTGAAAAACTGGACATTAATGAATCAGACCCAACCAAGGTTAATGTTTTATTAAGTGCTGCTCGAACCGAATCAGTAGAAGCGAGAGTTGCGGCTTTAGAATTGGGAGGATTTCAAACTAAGGTTATTGATGTTGAGTCATATGCCGTGAGTCGAGCCTACGATTTAAGTTTATCGCAATTACCCGATGATGCTAAAGACAAAACGGTTGCTATAGTTGATGTGGGCGCGGTGATGACCTTGTTTTCGGTGACTGATGCTGGCGCACATATTTATAGCCGTGATCAACTCTTTGGCGGCGAACAATACACTCGATCAATTGTTTCATATTATAATCAAACCTTTGAAGAAGCCGAGCATGCCAAAATAACGAATGACTTGCCGCCTAATTATACCTTTGAAGTTTTAGGACCGTTTCACACCATTTTTACACAGCAAATTCGCCGTGCAATACAAATGTTCTTAACCTCTAGTGGGAAAAAGAAAGTAGATTATATTATTGTTTCAGGTGGTAGTGCTAATGTTGAAGGTCTTGAAGCCTTGTTAACTGAAGAATTAGGTATCCATACTATTATTGCCAATCCTTTTAAATCGATGACCGTTGCCGACAGTGTAGATAAAGATGTGTTAGATAAAACCGCCGCTCAATATATGGTAGCAGCAGGTTTAGCATTGAGGAGCTTTGTTTCATGGCATTTATAAATCTACTCCCATGGCGCGAAGAAGCCGAAAAAGCCAAACAACGTGAGTATTTTACCCTACTTACTATTGTTGCCGTAATCGCCTTCGCAATGGTTTTTATTATTAGTCAATTTTACCAAATGCGTATTGATGGTCAAAATTCACGTAATCAGTTTTTAAAAACAGAAATTGCTCTTCTAGACGCCCGTATTATAAAAATTAAAAACTTAAACGAAAAGAAAAAAGAATTACAAAAAAGAACTCAAGTGGTTGAACAACTTCAGCGCAGCCGAAATGTGGGTACCCAAGTTTTTGATGAAATAGCTAAAATAGTGCCAACAGGTGTTTATTTGACCCGTCTTGAAAAACAGGGCAACAGTATTAACATCGTTGGCAAAAGTGAATCGAATAATCATTTAGCGAATATGATCCGTGAAATAGAGCGCTCGGTGTTATTTACCGATGCAATTTTAGAATCTATTACGACCAATGAAGCAAAAAACAAATTATTGAGTGACTTTAAAATGCGGGTGCGTATTAAAGGCTTATTAAATAGTGGAGATGACGGAAAAGTCATCACTAACGGAGGTAAATCATGAACATAGATTTAACTCAATTCTTTGAACAATTTGAAGGTTTAGAGGCTGATAACGTTGGGCAATGGCCAAAAGCAGCCAAAATAACATTAGCCGTTTTTATCGCTATCGTGGTTTTGGTGTTAGGTTATTTTTTATTAATCAGTGATAAAATAACAACACTCGATAATTACGCGGCGGAAGAAGTTACACTAAAAAGCCAATATCAAATAAAATACCATGTTGCTGCCAATTTAGAATTATTTGAGCAGCAAATGAAAGAGGCAGAGGCCTTATTTGCCAATCAATTAAGAAGTTTGCCTGAAAGTCATGAAACCCCTGGCTTACTTGATGATATAACTTTTGTTGGGACAACAAGTGGGCTGAAATTTGTTAAGCTTAATTGGCAGCCAGAAATAACCCGTGAAATTTATATTGAACTTCCTATTGATATTGAAGTGGTTGGTTCTTATCATGAGTTTGGTAACTTTGTCAGTAAAATTGCTGGGTTACCTCGAATTGTTACTTTGCATGACTTTGATGTCGATATTAACAATATGGAAAATGGTTTGCTGGGTTTAAAACTACAAGCAAAAACTTATCGTTATCGAGAGGCTGAAGAAAAATGAAAAAGTCAGTCTTATTTATTGCGCTTGTTATCAGTGTCAGTGGTTGCTTTGATGATACCAGTGATTTACGTACCCATATAGCGACAGTGCAGGCAAATACACCCAATGTTATTAAACCTATGCCGGTAATTTCAAAGTTTGGTCATTTTGACTATTCAGCGCAAGGGTTACGAAGTCCATTTGATAAACCAGAAGTTGAAGCAATCCAACAGAAAATTCAACAGATGTCAGGATGTTTGAGTCCAGATCCTCGTCGCCGCAAGCAGCCCTTGGAAAAGTATCCGCTCAGCAACTTATCAATGCGTGGAACTTTAGGAGAACAAGAGATTATTTGGGCACTTGTTGAGGCCTCTGATGCAACCTTACATCGAGTTGCTGTTGGAAGTTATTTAGGATTGAATCATGGTCGCATTACAATGGTGAATCCATTTGATGTTAAAGTTAGAGAATTAATTGCTGATGGCGCTGGTTGTTGGGTCGAACGTGAGACGACACTTAAAATGGTCAAGTCAGGTACAGAGGGGCAAGGGAAGTAATGTTGCTATTTAATAAAATAAAAACTAATCAGTCAGTTACATTAACGGTAACGCGAAGTGTTATCACCGCAGTTATGCTCTATTCTTTGGCTTTTTCGGCATGGTCTAGTGATCTAATCGGTATTAAATATAATACTTTACAGAACGATGAAATAGAGTTGCAGTTTGAACTCACCGAAACCATTGTTAATCCACCCGTGATGAAAACGGCGATGAATCCTGCTCAAATTAGCATTACCTTTGATGCGAATGAGTTTAATGAAAAGTTATTAAAAACCATTGTTGAACATGCCGGTGTTAGTCATGTTAGCGTGCAAAAATTAGCAGGAAAAGTGGTTGCTACGGTTCACTTAGATCAACTGTCAGTTTTTGATATTAAGCAAAATGGTAAGTTCTTCTCATTAATCCTCAATAAAGGTGTGGGCGACTCGCCGATTACCAAGGTCAATCCATTAGGTAATACCTTTATTAACAACATTGATTCGATAGATTTTCGTAATGGTGAAAACAATGAAGCACAAATACTGGTTTACCTTGATGACAGTATGGTTGCTGTTGATGTGACAGACAAACTTGGCAAGCTGTATATCGAATTCCATAACACCCAAATTATTGACGATTTACTTTATAAATTAGATGTTACCGATTTTGGTACGTTAGTTACTGGCATCGAAACCTTTAGAGAGGGACGCAATGCCAAATTTATTGTCGATATCAATAGTGATTTTACTTTTAAGCATCAACAGATTAATAATGTTTTTTCATTAACCGTTGTTAAAAATGATAAGGCGCCCGGTTACTTAGAAGAAGATGGTGATTTTAGTGGTCGCGCTATTTCTTTAAATTTTCAAGACATTCCTGTTCGTACCGTTTTACAAATTATTGCTGATTACAATGGCTTTAACTTAGTGACCAGCGATAGCGTCTCTGGAAATGTGACTTTGCGTTTAGACGGCGTGCCATGGGATCAGGCCCTGGATATTATATTAAAAGTTAAAGGCTTAGATAAGCGTATGGAAGGCAACATTTTAATGGTTGCTCCGAGCGACGAACTTTCTGCCCGTGAAGCACGTGATTTACAAGCTAAACAGCAAGTCGCTGAACTTGCGCCACTCTACTCTGAATACGTACAAGTAAATTATGCTAAGGCAACCGACTTTGCTAACTTAATTAAAAATGATGACAACAGTATTTTGTCAACACGTGGCAGTGTCAGTGTTGACGAGCGAACGAATACCTTATTAATTCGTGATACGGCGAAAAGTATCGAAGATATAAAGCGTATGGTCAATGTTTTAGATATTCCTGTACGACAAGTCATTATAGAAGCGCGTATGGTCACAGTGAAAGACAGCATTAATGAAGAGTTAGGTATACGCTGGGGGGTTACTGATACTGACGGGGAATATGCGGGCTCTGGCTCCTTAGAGGGGGCTAATTCTGCGGCAAGTGGACTGGTACCTAATTTAGCTGACCGATTAAATGTTAACTTACCCGTAGCAAACCCAGCAGGTAGTATTGCTTTTCAAGTGGCGCGATTAGCCGATGGTACTATATTGGATCTTGAGTTGAGCGCGATGGAGAAAGAAAACAAGGGTGAAATTATCGCAAGCCCAAGAATTACTACGGCAAATCAAAAACAAGCGTATATTGAACAGGGGGTCGAAATTCCCTATCAAGAAGCATCCTCAAGTGGCGCGACGTCAACCCAATTTAAAAAAGCTGTGCTTAGTTTAACGGTAACACCACACATTACCCCAGACGATCGTATTATTCTTGATTTAGTTGTTACTCAAGATACTGTCTCTGATGTACAAAGTGGCCAAGCACCTGCAATTGATACTCAGAGAATAGGTACACAAGTGCTAGTTAATAATGGCGAAACGATTGTTCTTGGCGGAATTTATCAACAAGCAATTATCAGTACAGTATCAAAAGTACCTGTTTTAGGCGATATTCCCTATTTTGGTTGGCTATTTAGAAATAGCAACAACTTTAATGAGAAAAAAGAATTATTAATTTTTGTGACACCACGCATCGTAACTGAGCGTTTTTAAACAACTTTGTGAGTTACTGAGTAATTTCATTTTATTTTCGTCTTAGTTAACTTGCAATGTACACCGAACAATTGCGATAATTACGCCCTCAAAATTTTCGGAGGGGGTTCCCTCATATTTGTAAACGTAATTATTTATACGAGCTGAAGTTAATCTAATGGCAGAAAAACGTAATATTTTCCTTATCGGCCCTATGGGCGCTGGTAAAAGCACAATTGGTAGAGAATTAGCTGATAGGCTACATCTTGAGTTTTTTGACTCTGATCAGGAAATAGAGCGCCGAACAGGTGCAGACATCGCATGGGTTTTTGATCTTGAAGGCGAAGAAGGCTTTCGCAAAAGAGAAGAAGGTGTAATTGAAGACCTAAGTGAAAAACAAGGTATTGTTTTAGCGACTGGTGGTGGTTCAGTGATAAGTACACAAGTACGTAATCGCTTATCGGCACGAGGCATAGTTGTCTACTTAGAAACAACTATAGACAAGCAAGTGGCTCGTACGCAGCGTGATCGTAAACGTCCATTGTTGCAAACCTCTGAAGAACCACGCACAGTACTTGAGAATCTAGCAATAGAACGCAATCCTTTATATGAAGAAATTGCTGACGTTATTGTAAAAACAGATGATCAAAGTGCTAAAGTTGTTGCCCATAAAATTGTTGAGCGCTTAGATTTCTAAAAGCGGCTAGGCACTCAAAAAAAGACCTAAAAATGACAACGCTAAATGTTGAACTCGGTACACGCAGTTACCCCATCTATATTGATAGCGGACTATTAACTAATAATAGTCTGCTTACTCAGCATATTCGTGGTAAACGAGTATGCATCGTTTCTAATAATATTGTTAAGCCGTTATATCTTGCTACTTTAAAAGCAAAACTAAGCGCTTTCGACATTGACGAAATAATATTACCTGATGGCGAAGCTCAAAAGTCACTTGCAAACTTTGATGTGATCATGTCACATTTATTGGCAAATGGTCATGGGCGAGATTCGACATTAATTGCTTTAGGCGGCGGTGTTATTGGTGATATTACTGGCTTTGCAGCCGCATGTTACCAACGCGGAATCAACTTTATTCAAGTTCCAACCACATTACTTTCACAAGTCGACTCTTCTGTCGGTGGTAAAACAGCGGTTAATCATCCTTTAGGTAAAAACATGATTGGCGCTTTCTACCAGCCAAAAGCTGTTCTTATTGATATTGATAGCCTTAGCACTTTACCTATCCGCGAATTCAATGCGGGCATGGCTGAGGTGATTAAATACGGTATCTTAGGTGATAGTGATTTTTTTGCTTGGTTAGAAAGCAATATTGAAAAAATAAAATCAGCAGATAAAAACACACTGATTGAAATGGTTAAAACTTGCTGTCAATGCAAGGCAGATATTGTTGCCGCTGATGAGACCGAATCCGGCGTAAGGGCATTATTGAATTTAGGCCATACCTTTGGTCATGCTATCGAAGCCGATCAAGGTTACGGTAACTGGCTTCATGGTGAAGCTGTCGCTACTGGCATGGTACTTGCCTCTAAGTTATCAGTAGCAATGAATTTGCTTGAAGCGTCAGATCTTCGTCGTATAGAAACATTAATTGCCGCGTTTGATTTACCATTAATAGCGCCTGAAAGTATGGGCTTTGAAGAATTTATTTGTCACATGCGTCGTGACAAAAAGAATTTGGCAGGTGTATTACGTTTAATCGTACCCACCGCTATTGGTCAATCAGAAATGCGTGATGATATTAGTGAGGAGATGCTTCAACAAATTCTGTAATTTTAATACAGAACAGGTGAAACATGTCTGCACAAGCACATGCCACAGAATATAACGCTCCACAAGGTGTAACAACCATTAGTGCTAACGCACGCGTTGATTATATTTTACGCTTTTCAAAGCATGCCGTTTTGGTTGTTGACCAAGATGCCAATGTTTATTCTCAAGTAGCGAGTCAGTTTCTTGGCTCTTTGGGTAATGATCACAATGCTGCTTTTATCGCTATATCACCTAAATTAAACGATATTCAAATTCGCTGTCGTATTGTTGAGCAACTTTTCGCTGACACTCTATTTGATCCTGAGCAGTCTTTAGCTGTTAGCTTGATCAATTTATCTAAGCAAGAAAAGCAAACCATTGATATTGTCATCGAACACGCCCAGTTTCTCTCCGTACAAATTTTACATGAGCTATGTCAATTAACTGACATAGCGAAAAAAGCCAATTATGCAATCAGTGTGCTTATGCTTGGTACGCCAAAAGCTGGACTTTTATTGGCTCAAAATAAATCACTATTCCATAAGAAAATCTCAGTTTTATCTGGAGAAACAGGTCAGTTATTAACCCTTAACTCCAAAGCATTCAAAGTGAAGACATCACTTTTTACCTTCAGTCGTTTTACGAAGTGGACCTTAATTTTTATCTGTTTCGTGATTTGCTTAGGGGCAACAGGTTATTGGTTGTTTCAACAGGATGTTTTTAGTGCGAACACCCAGCTTAAATTAAAAGCGGTACCAGCAAACTCGACCAGTATTATTTCAGCCTATAATAATAAAAATGTGAGTGCTTCAGCGAAGAGTGAAGATATATTTCTTTCGTTAACCGCACCCGACCCAGGGGTAAAGGTTCTAATTAGTCTACCGGCAGAGCCAAATGATATCGTTCAAGCGATTGTTAACGCAGAAAAAGACGTCGTTGAGTCGACAGAGCCAATAGCCACCGATAAAGTTAAGCGCTTTGCATCGTTTCTTGATAAAAAAGGGGATACTGAAAATAAAGCTTCTGTTACCTTATCAACGGGTAAAACCGTAATAGAGGCTTTATCCGTTAAAAAGTCAGAAAATAAAGTGACCCCCCTGATTACGCAAGCCGCTATTCCAGTAAACTCGATTGAAGATGTTGGCGCCCAAGCCAGTTACTATATAAGCGCACCATCGGGCTTTGTTATACAAATTGCTGGTTTTACTCGTCTTTCCGTATATCAGGAGTTTATACCTGATTTTGTTGGTCTCAAGATTAAAAGTTACTACCGACTATTTAATCAACAACCTATGCTAATGATAACCTCTGAGGTTTTTGAGACTCGTTTGGCCGCAGAAAAGGCTGTTACGTTACTGCCAAGTAGTATTAAAGTTTATCAGCCGTGGGTAAAGTCACTTCAAGCAATTAATAATGAAATCAATGCTTATCAAGACTCCCAATAATAAGCTAATCAGGATACAATTCGTTTTCTATTTTAAACGTCTATTTAAGCCTAGCACTTAAATAATGAGTTGTAAGGCAAATGGGTTAAATGATCAAAAAGCATCGAGCATTTTTAAAGTGGGCTGGCGGAAAATACGGCCTCAGCGATGTAATTAATAAAATGTTACCCAAAGGGGAGCGTTTAGTCGAACCTTTTGTCGGTGCTGGTTCAGTATTTCTGAACAGTAATTTTGACCATTACTTGTTAAATGATATAAATCAAGACTTAATCAATCTCTATAATATTATTAAAGAAAACCCACAAAAATTTATCAAAGATTCAGCGATATACTTTACGCCTGAATATAATCAATCTGAAGTTTATTACCGGTTACGCAAAGAGTTTAATGCCAGTAGTGACAGCTACTTTCGTTCGCTGGTATTTCTTTATATGAACCGTCATGGTTATAATGGCTTATGTCGATATAATAAATCGGGCGGTTATAATGTTCCCTTTGGTAAGTATAAACGTCCATATTTTCCTGAAAATGAAATGCTGTATTTTGCCGAAAAAGCTAAGAAAGCCACTTTTGTTTGTGAAGGTTACCGAGAAACTTTTGCCAGGGCAAAAAGTGGCGATGTCATTTACTGTGATCCCCCTTATGTACCATTAAGTAAAACAGCTAGTTTTACCAGTTATGTTGGTAATGGCTTTGGTTTAGATGAGCAAGCTGATTTAGCCAATATTGCTGAAGAAGTCACTGAGCAAGATAAAATATCAGTATTGATCAGTAATCATGACACTATCTGGACACGTAAAATATATGAGCATGCCAGTAAGCAAAAAACGATACAAGTAGCGCGCACTATTAGTCAAAAGGCGAGTAAACGTAATAAAGTTGCAGAGTTACTGGTACTTTATAAGTAAGCTTCTAAGTCACTTATCTTAAGGTAAAACTAAAGATACTGCCGCGATCAACACGCCTATAAATATAGCTACACCGATTACAGCAGCAATGATGAAGTGGCTTAGTTTTCCTTCACTAAAATCTCTATCGCGGTTTTTATTACTTTGTACGCCAAAAAAAGCGGCGCCGACGCTTTTAGCGGTCGTTTTAAAACTACTACTTTTATCAGAAGAATTTGTTTTTTTTGATAAGTTTTCCGTTGGCATCATATAATCCTTTTGTTGGGTGACACTTGATAGTCGCTTACTTTTCGCGCTAAAACAATCCTAAATATATTTCATCATTATTATCTACACGTTTTAGCGTTATCGAACGAGCAACTTATTTCAAGGTGATCGCTAACGTGGTGGCGATGAACAATGATTACCTGTGTAACATAACAGGGTAAAGTCGATATAAATTATAAAAAATGCATATATTTTTGACAGTAAAATATAGCTAGTCTATGCTAAATTGTATATTTGTCTAATATACAGATTATTTATCTAATTTACTGATAAAAATAGAAAAAGGATTTTCCATTGAACACTGATTTACTCAATTATGTTAACTTTCCCGCTTTAATTATTAATGAGCAAGGAACTGTAGTTAGTCGTAGTAAACACATCAAGCATAAATATCATATTAATGAGGGAGATGACTTCTTTGCATTATGTGACAGTAAGGTTAGTTTATCTGAATTCATTCTCAACATTTCTAATATGCCTTTAGGCTCAAATGATAAATGTTTAACACATTTTAGTTTTATCCAAAAAAATATAGAGGTGTATGTCAGTATTATCAGTAAACAGCCGATTCTGTTTCTTATTGAATATAGTGCTGAATTACTACAGGACTCATCTGTTGTTGATTTAGTCGACCACTCGAATAATTTATTGTCCTTAGTTGATAAAAACTATCACTATTTGTCAGTTAATGAGCAATATAGCCTTAAATGGGACTTGCCAAAAGCGGACATTATTAACCAACATGTTATAACGGTCTTAGGAGAAGAAGCTTTCAATAAAGTGGTTAAGAAAGAGCTCGATTTATGTTTTTCAGGCAAGGTGAGAACTTATACTGATTGGTTTTATTCAGAAAATAAAAAACAAATGCTTTTTCTCAAAGTTGCTTATCAGCCTGTTTTTGATAGTCATTCAGACCAAGTTAACTCTGTAGCCGTTACAGTGACTGATATTACCGATATTCAAGTGCTCAATGAAAAGCTGACGGAACAAGCTTTCCATGATCCGCTAACCACCTTAGATAATCGATACGCTTTAATGGCATATTTCGATAAACTTTCCGCTACACTGACCAGAAATGATTGCTACAGTCTAGTAATGATAGACTTAGATGATTTTAAACGCGTTAATGATTCATACGGTCATAATATCGGTGATGAACTGTTAAAAGCCTTCGCGGTTAACTTAAAAAACACTTTACGTGCCGATGACTTTTGTTGTCGATGGGGCGGAGATGAATTTGTGCTGTTATTAGCACAAGGAAACACAGCTCAAACATTAGTCACTGCGAGATATAATATAAACGATCGATTTCAGCAACTGCAAGAGAAAGTTTACTAGGTGGCAAAGCATAAATTATCATTGAGATTCTCATTCGGTTTAGCGTTATTTCCTCAACAATCCAAGAGCTTAGAACAACTCATCTCGATAGCAGACAGCAAAATGTACCGAGACAAAAAACTACAAAAGTTAAGTTAAATCTCACCTCAACAAAGGTCCCTAGATTAGGGACCTTTTATTGAAGCATTCACTTTGTTAATAATTATGATAAAAACCATAAGTTTCGTTGATTTTACGGTGTTGCTGATCAGCCCAAAGGTAATACTGATGATCTTGTAGTTGGCTTGCAGCTGCTTTGTCTAACAAAATAACTGCATTTTCATGCATCTGTAATGCGGATGCCGGACACATAGCGGATAAAGCTCCGGTGATCATTGTATTTACTGCTTGGGCTTTATTTTCTCCTGTCGCCATTAATAACACATAGCGAGCATCCATAATAGTGCCAATACCCATGGTCATTGCCATTGTTGGTTGTGTTTCACCGTCTTTAAATAAGCGGCTATTATCTGTCAGTGTTTGCTGGGTTAATGTTTTGATACGGGTACGAGATGATAAGCTCGACGTCGGTTCATTAAAACCAATATGGCCATTAGCGCCAATACCTAATATTTGTAAGTCGATACCCCCTAATGATTTTATTTTGTTTTCGTAGTTAAGCCCTTGTTCACGAGGGTTTTGGTTATGGTTACACGTTGGTAGGTAGGTATTGATTTGTGCTATGTCTACGTTATCAAATAAATGCTCTTTCATAAAACTCCGATAACTTTGAGCATTATTAGCATTAATATTATGGTATTCATCAAGGTTAAATGACGAGACGTGGCTAAAGCTTAGCCCTTCATTTTTATGTTTATTAACTAAATGTTTATAGAGGCTAATCGGGGTGCTACCGGTAGCAAGACCGAGCACAGGTTTGGCTTTTTTAGTGATTAATTCACTGACCCATAGTGCTGCATGCTCTGCAACTTGTTCAGCATCATCAAAAATAATTATTTGCATGTAAAATCCTTAAAATTTAATTTAATTAGGTAAAATTTCACTAATGGATGCAAATCGTTATTGTGATGAATATCGGCTTTTTGGTTTCGCTAAATATATTAATTAGGTTTAAATATCTTAGCTATGCCGCCGTTTATTTTTAAATCAACACTAATATAATTGTACTACGCGAAGATTTTTTTTGCACTGTCTTTAACTATCTTTAAAAAGCCAGTAAAATTATTACTGGCTTATCTTTATTTATAAGTCGATATCAACCGAATAAGAAATGACAAACTTCATATCATCATTATCGATGTCGGTATCAGATACCGCAAAGGTAAAGCCATCTTTACTTAAGCTAACACTGTAATCGTTATAATCTTCTGCGATCATGGCGTCGTCAAAAGAATAATCGCCAAGATGAAAAGCTAAGGTTAAACCATCAGCTACTTCAAACTCTGCTCCCGCTGCAATATATAAGCTGGCATCAGCAAAAGCAGCACCGTCGTCGTTATGAATTCCGTAACTTGCTGAAAGTGAAAAATATGAATAGCCCAAAGAGCCATATATCTCGCCAAAATCATATTCGTTAGTACTATCTGTTTGGGCTGAGTCAGGGTAGGCATAATAAATATAACCCACATCATAACTAACATCTTCGTTTAATTGGCCGCTAAAACCTAAGTAGAAATCTAGTTCAGCACTCGCATCATCACCAAAATCGACATTTGAAGCCCAAGCTCCAGCATAAAAGCCTGAATCGTCAGCATAGTCGATACCACCAGAAATAGCGGCAGCATTGTCTGTTTGGCTAACACCACGCCATATATAGTTACTACTAGCAGCAACATTAGCAGATAAACCTTCAACAGCTGATGCTTGTGTTGATAATAATGAAGTAGCGGCAAGTAAAGATGTGAGCGATATCGATAATAGTGTTTTTTTCATAATAGTCTCTTTATGTAGTAGTTTTTTATTTAATATTTTAGGGCTAAACCATACATTGCAAGGTAGATGCCTGAGCGACATAATAATATTAATAAATTTTACATAATTATTTCAATGACTTGGTGAGGTTGTTTTTTTATTATGAGGGTCTCTCACTAATAGACGAGCTTTATTGGTGCAATTAAATCGTTAACGCTCATAAAAAGTGCATAAAATATCGATTCGTATTTTCATAAAATATCGACTGGTATTATCTGGTATGGAGTGGTCTTTCTTGGCAGTCTTTCACGTTATAGTTAAGCCGTGGTTATAAAAAGTAATCAGAGCACGAAATAATCATGATCATTCGACACTAAAAGAGCAATCGCTAGGTAACATTGAGTTAAATAACGCTTGGACGCATGAATTTATAGAGTTTTCCCTTAGGTCGTTGTTATAATGTTGCGCAATATTCTAAAAAGGTTTATCTATGTCTTCATTTTTAATTGCTCCTTCTATATTGTCTGCTGATTTCGCACGTTTAGGTGATGATGTTGCTAAGGTTTTAGCTGCGGGTGCCGATGTTGTGCACTTCGATGTAATGGATAATCATTTTGTGCCTAACTTAACTTTTGGCCCAATGATTTGTCAGTCGCTACGTGATTACGGTATTACCGCACCTATTGATGTACATTTAATGGTCAAGCAGGTTGATAGTCTAATTCCAGGCTTTGCTAAAGCAGGCGCAGATATTATCACTTTTCATCCAGAGGCAAGTGATCATATTGATCGTACTCTGCAATTAATAAAAGACCATGGCTGTAAAGCGGGACTGGTACTAAATCCGGCCACACCATTGAATTGTTTAGATTTTGTTATGGATAAACTCGATGTTATCTTGTTGATGTCAGTTAATCCTGGCTTTGGTGGTCAATCGTTTATTCCAACCACATTGGATAAGTTGAGATTAGTAAAAGAGCGCATCATCGCTAGTGGACGTGATATTCGTTTACAGGTTGATGGCGGTGTTAAAGCAGACAATATTGCTGAGATAGCGGCGGCGGGCGCTGACATGTTCGTTGCAGGGTCAGCCATTTTCTCAAAGCCAGATTATAAGCTGGCGATTGATGAAATGCGCAGCGAATTAGCGACAGTTAGCCAATAGTTTAATTAACAAATAAATCAAATAAAATAAAGAGAAATCATGAGTAAACCTATCGTATTAAGCGGCTGTCAGCCATCAGGTGATTTAACCATTGGTAATTATTTAGGTGCGTTAAAACAATGGGTTAGCATGCAAGATAGCCATGAGTGCTATTACATGTTGGTTGATCAACATGCTATTACTGTTCGCCCAAACCCCGCTGATTTGCGAAAGGCGACGCTTGATGGCCTAGCCTTGTATCTAGCCTGCGGCGTTGACCCAGAAAAGAGTACCATCTTTATTCAATCACATGTCCCTGAACATGCTCAGCTTAGTTGGGTGTTAAATTGTTACACACAAATGGGCGAATTGAACAGAATGACGCAATACAAAGATAAGTCACAAAAGTCTGAAGCAAATATGAATTCAGGTTTATTTACTTATCCAGTCTTAATGGCAGCAGATATTCTTCTCTATAATGCTGACCGTGTCCCGGTTGGTGAAGATCAAAAGCAGCATCTAGAATTAGCTCGTGATATAGCGACTCGTTTTAATAATCTTCATGGTGACACATTCACTGTGCCAGCCCCTTATATTCCTGAATTTGGTGCGCGAGTAATGAGCTTACTTGAACCAACAAAGAAAATGTCAAAATCAGACGCTAATCCTGGTAATTTTATTGGCTTATTAGAAGACCCTAAAAAAATCAGTAAAAAAATCAAACGCGCCATGACTGATTCTGATGAAGAAGCTAATATTTATTTCAATATTGAAGAAAAACCAGGTGTATCAAATTTATTGTCTTTATTGTCTTGTTGTACAGGTGAAACCGTTGAGCAGTTAGTACCACAATATGAAGATAAAATGTACGGGCACTTAAAAGGTGACGTTGCTAATGCTGTGGTTGCTTTATTAGAACCTATTCAGCAAAGATATCATCAGATCCGTGAGGACCAGGCTTATTTAGATGCAGTGATGAAAGCAGGCGCTGAAAAAGCATCAGCTAGAGCAAGTAAAATATTAGCAAAAGTTTATGATGCGGTAGGTTTTATTCCTCGACCTTAATGTGTCGTCATCACTCAGTCATTATTCTCTGGGCTAACAAACAAAAAAGCTAACGAACTCGTTAGCTTTTTCTGTTTATTAAGGCGCTTTATTTGTCTTCAAGTGCTGCTTCTTGCGCATCGTTAAATAATGTTTTACTGCTCTCAAGAAAGCCTTGGACATTATTGCTGTGAGTAAATAAATAACTTGGCGCCATTAACGTGGTATTAAAAGCGGGACGGATACTGAATTCAGGTTTTTTACTTAACTGAATTAAGAAGCTACCACCAAACAATAGCAGCGTCATGCAACTTGCTATTACTGTTCTGCGTCGAGTGCTCATATGAAAACCAATTTGGCAATTTAGCCAGAATAAACAAAATGCCAATACAATAGGTAAGAAAGTGGCAAGTACGCTGAGTATTGACTGAGATGAAGCATTAAAGCTGGTGATGTTTTCAATAAAATCACTTAGCCACATTAAATTATAAAAGACAAAACAGATGCCTAATTGTCCCCAAAATCTAGCATCATGCTTGGTTAAATGAGAAACCAAAGCAACACCAATAGGCCAAAGCCCAAAGAGTAAAGTCATGCCAATAGCCGGTACTAATAACTGAGTGAAATTGACTTCTACAGGGTTGTGAAGGTTAAATAACCAGCCGGTAACACTGGCAAATAATAAAATATTTATGGCTAAAAAGACCGGATGTCTTGTTAAGGTTAAAATATTTTCAAAAGGGCTAAAACTAATGCTTTCAGGTACGGGGTGATCGGGAAAAACAATGCGTACTAAACTTTTGCCAATCATAAAGACTTGTCCAGAACGAACGATGTGCTGATGGACAGCTGATTTTGTTTTTGAAAACTCATCGTCATAAAAACTGCCGTTAATAGAGCCTTCATCGTTTAGCAGCCAATGTTCACCATTAAAATTAAGACTAAGGTGTTGGGCACAAATATGTGGGTCCGCCATAATAATATCATTATCATAACCACGACCAATATTGATGTGATTTTGCATAAATTTATGTCGAGCTATTAATTTATGGGCGCGAGTAATTTCTTCTATGATTATTTCCATGAAATAGACTCCATAAATTTCTCTGTAAACTTGAGTGCACTATTTTGCGTAACGCCAGCGACAGTAAAGTGGCTAAGTAAGGCTTGGTCGCCCTTATCAACAGAAATAGCTATATATAAAACGTCAAATAATTTAGGAAAATCTTTGTAGGCACGGGTACAAAAAACTGATTTGTTGGTAATCGCTTGGTTTGATGGTGTAACAATATCGTGCTGACATTGAAACTCAGTAACATCATCTTTACCCGCTTTGTTTCCTGGCATGACTTGCGTTAATTGACGCTCAAATATTTGATAAAACTTAGTGTCGCTAAGTTCTTTTGCTTGCATATAGCGATATTCCATTTCAATAGAGCCGGTGAAAAAATCATTTGAGATGTAAGTGTTTTCATCCAAAGAACAATTAGCAACCACGGCTAGAACAATAGCATCTGCCTTATCAGCGTTTGACTCTCCCCAACAACGAATAAAAGGAATATTAACCACGGGAATTAAACCTTCTCCTAAAGGGCGCATCTGCCATTCGCTATTTAACAAGGTGGTAATTAACTTGTCTTGATTATCGGCAAGTTGTTGTGCCATTTGTGCTGCAATACTTTCAGGATTACCTGTTTTATAACGCTTGTATAAGTTAAGCAGTTTATCGTGTGGTACTAAAAATCCGATTTGATTACCTGAAGTCGCTACATTTATTCCAACGACTTCAGAGTTTTTATTAACGACAGGTCCGCCACTCATCCCAGAGTTCACCGAGCCGGTAAAATGGATGCGGTCGTTAAAAGATTCATTCTTCAAACCATTGTAAGTGCCGGGTACTACTATCATGCCTAAATCGTGCGGGTTACCTAACGAATAAAGCTCTTCGCCTTTTTGGGGGACACGCTTTGCAATTTTAAAGAAAGGCATTTCGCCATCGGTTGTTCTTTTTACCAAGGCTAGATCATTGATAACATCAACACTTTGCAAAGTCAGTGGCGCTTTTTTACCTTGGTGATCAAAAATTTCAATCGTGTACTTATTGGGATGACGCGCATAGCCAGAAATAACGTGATAATTGGTTGCAATTAAGCCGTCGGCACTAATTTGAAAACCAGAGCCAATTGATGACTTTTCACCGCTGGCGATGTCTATAAGTCTTATTTGATAAAGTGACGGAGCAAGTTGTTTGAATATTTCTTCTGCTTGTTCGGTGGCATAACTTATTGTGCTAACACACAATAAAATTAAGGTAGTTAAACCTTTCATTTATATTCCTTATTTTGAGTCTTAGTTCATTGTGCCATTGTTAGGTTAATTGTCATCTATTATCCCCAAATAAAGTAAATTCTCTTTGTTGTTTGTTAATGTATTGTATAGTTAAGAATAAAATGGATAAAAGGTAGCGTAATGAAAATAGCCAGCATCATGACCAAAGCATTTGTTAGCGTCTCTTTGGACGATACGTTATTGACGATAAAAAATATTTTTGAACATGCTAATTTTCATCATTTACTGGTCGTTGATAATAAACAATTATCAGGGGTTATTTCAGACAGAGATCTTCTCAAAGCACTGAGTCCTAATATCGGCACTGCCGCAGAGCTCCCAAGAGATACAGCAACCTTAAACAAGAAAGCGCATCAAATACTGAATCGCAAATTGGTCACCTTAACGCCTAACGCTAATGTTTTTGATGCCATTGATATTTTTAATCAGACTAAAACGTCATGTATTCCTATTGTTGATGAAGATAGCATTCCCGTTGGCATATTAACTTGGCGAGATATCATGAAAACTTTAGGAGATAAAAATGCAGAGCGCCGTAATTAAGACAATAAGTTATTAACTATTGTCTAAGTTTAAAGCAATTATGTTGCTTAAAGTAACTGCCGTTAATAGGTTAAATTAGTCTGCTTTGAAAATAAGCTAGTTGTGCACTTTTTGCTTTTAACGTTAATCAGCTCTGTAGCTAAGGTTTTTAGTTAAATAACGATTACTCTTCTAAAATGTCTTGTTTGACTTAGGTCAAGTAAGTCATTTTTTATTGCGACATTATGTCGCAGTTCACTGTTTTTACTTTGTTTTTATTGATTATAGCTAACACAATAGTATTAATTCTATTTGGTATACTCAAACAAGTAAGTGAAACAACTATGACGTTTTCAATTAAACCCATTGCTTTAGCAATAAGCTCTTCATTAGTTTTTAGCAGTCTTTTGTCTATTAGTGCTTTTGCTAATAATACGTTTGATTCAACGGCTAACCTCGATGAGATTGAAGTGATCACTATCACTCATCAACGTCACCATCTCGGCATTGAAAATAATGAAAGTTATGCCCAAGGGAAGACTACGGAGCCCGATTTAGCGAGTTGGTTAAAGTCGGTCCCCGGTGCAAATGTCAACAGTAATGGCCCGGTAACGGGTATTGCACAATATCGTGGCCTATATGGCGACCGAATTTCAACCACACTTGACGGACAAGCTGTCATTGGCGCTGGTCCTAATGCTATGGACACACCCTTAAGTTATTCTACGCCATTAATTGTTGAGTCTATGACTGTCTATCGTGGTATCGCCCCGGTTTCTGCCGGCATAAATACCCTGGGTGGTGCTATTGATGTAAAAATGCGTAAAGCAGAAGCCAATAATAGCGAGAAACTCGTGATAAATGGTGATTTACAAGCAGGTGTTCGAAGTAATAATGAAGCGCAAACATTATCATCGGTGGTTAATCTTACCAAAGGTGATATTGCTGGGCTTTTTTATGGCAATGTTCAAGAAGGTGAGAATATGGAAAGTGGCGATGGTAAAATTATATCGCCAACTGATTTTGCTAAACGACAATTTGGCACTGATTTACGTTATTTTGGCGAGAGTAGTGAAACAGGTTTTAGCTACCATTATACAGATACCCAAGATTCGGGTACGCCAGCATTACCTATGGATATAGAATATATTTATAGTCACCGAGCAAGTTTAGACGGTAACTTTACCTGGGCCGATTGGCAAGCAGACTGGTTATTAGGCTACACCGATGCCGATCATGGTATGACTAACTTTGAAAAGCGATTGAATAATAATCCAGAAAAACATCGTCGTAATAATGCTACGGGTATAACAACTAATTTTAATTTTTCGCTGGGTAAATCTTTTACTTTTGGTGAGTTAGAATTTGGCTTCGATGGTTATTTAGCCAAGCATGACTCTGTGATCACCAATCCAAATAACTCGATGTTTGCCGTGGTAAACTTTAATGATGTCAAAGATGATCGCTTTGGGCTATTTGCACAATGGCAGCAAACCTTTAACAATACTAAAGTTCAGTTAGGCGCCCGTTTAAAAAGAGCTGAATTAGATGCAGGTCAAGTGGCAACATCTATGGCAATGATGATTATGCCGATGGGCTCTGCAATGATGGATAATATGAATTCAGCTATGCCAACGATGGCTGATTTAGCCATAGACTTACGGGATAACTTTAATAACAGTGATCACAGTGTTAATGATACCAATATAGATATCGCATTAAGCACGGAAACTCAATTATCGAAAGATTTATCATTATATATAGGCGTAGGTTTAAAAAATAGAGCGCCTTCATATCAAGAGCTTTACCTCTGGACCCCGATGGAATCAACGGGTGGGCTGGCCGACGGTAACACTTATGTGGGTAATATGGATCTTAACAGTGAGACAGCTTATCAAGCAGATGTCGGTTTTACCTACCAAACTGAAAAAGTTATGATCACACCTCATTTCTTCTATCAAAATATTGATGATTATATTCAAGGTACTCCTTTAGGTATGTTGGATATGTCAGCAAAAATGATGGCCCAAATGATGGCGGGTGATGATAACCCTCTAAAGTTTACTAATGTAGATGCTAAGCTTTATGGTGCTGATGTAAATGGCTATTACACTATAAATGATCAAATACAATTATCAGCCGTGGTCAGTTACGTACGTGGCGAACGTCGTGATATTAATGATAACTTGTATCGTATTGCGCCATTGAATGGTCAGTTAAGTGCCAATTACTTTAGTGAGAATTGGTCTGTAAATATGGTTTTAGTGATGGCCGCCGCACAAAAAGATATTTCATTAACTAATCAGGAACAAACAAGTGCTGGTTATGGTGTGATGAATGTAGACGCTCAATATTACGTCAATAATCAATTAACGCTTCGTTTTGGCGTTGATAATCTACTCAATAAAGAATATCAAAATCACTTAGGTGGCTATAACCGAGTCAAAGGCAGTGATGTAACGTTTATGGACCGTTTACCTGAAGAAGGTACCAGTGCATGGGCAGAAATGACATATAGCTTTTAATCTATAAATCATACCGTCATTAAACAGTAAATCGCTGACAAGCTATTTGGATTTGTCAGCGATGTTTCATTAGGTAATATTTAATTTTCATAATAACAATACCTCTCTTACCTTTTCGCTATTTTTACGTAAGCTGCGCAGATAAATCCAGTTATATTTTTAATATGATTATATTGAACGCCTGCTAAACTATTAAATTTTAAATCAAATTTATCAGTAGATTAATTTAAGCTGATTTAGATCAATTACGCTGTTATATACGCTTGCTGAAAAGTTAATAGTAAAGTAGAATCAAATGATAATCATTATTATTTGAGTTGTTGTTTATGACCCTTTCACAATTGACGCGTACCCAACGAGCGGTGATCCGCACGTTGCCAACAAATTTCGATTTGACTTCAAAGTTAATCGAGCAGGGTTTTGCGTTAAAAACTGAGATATCATTAGCCCATAAAGCACCATTTAATGGGCCACTTGCCTTTCATCTCCATGGTACTAAAATTTGCTTAGCACCGAGTATTGCTCAACAAATAGGTATAGAAATCGTCTAATGTCACAAGCTTTACATTTGGCTCTAGTTGGCTTTGCCAATTCAGGAAAAAGCACGTTTTTTAATGCTTTAACGGGCGCGAAACAACAAACAGGAAACTGGACTGGCGTCACTGTAGCGACAAAACAGCAGCGCTTCTCATTTAATAATGAGCAAGTTTTACTTTCAGACTTACCTGGTATTAGTTCTCTCGCCACTCGAACTGAACAAAGTAAAGACCTGACTATTACCCAAGATTTTCTTAAAAATAATGACATTGATTGTTTAATTAATGTCGTCGATGCGACGCAATTAAAGCGTCAGTTGTATTTAACGACTCAGCTACTTGAACTCGGTTTACCGGTATTATTGGTTATCAATAAATCTGATCGAAAAGAAGCGCAAACCGTTGATATAAATATTTTAGCCAAAGAACTTGGCTGTAAAGTTATTATTGCCAACAGCTTAGCTAAAGATACCTTAAAACAAGTTGAACAGGCTTTACTTGAATTACCTAAAGCAAGTGAACGTCCAAAGAAATTAATTTTATCAGCAGATATTGTCAATAAACTCGCTGACAAAAACTCAACTGAGGTGTTAATTGATCTTGAATGTGGCGCTTGTAATGATCAAGGTGGCTGTCAGCAAACCAATACCGATGCTATTAGTATTATGCAGGCGCGTTACGAGTTTATTCAGCAGTTATTGATCGATGTTAAAAAGGGTCTACCGGTTTCCAAAAAAGCACCGGCAATAAGTTTAAGTGACCGCCTTGACCATTTTATCCTTCATCCTTGGTTAGGTGTCCCCGTTTTTCTTAGCATGATGTACTTATTGTTTATGTTTGCAATCAATGTTGGTAGTGCTTTTATCGACTTTTTTGATATTTTAGCCGGCGCTATTTTTGTCGATTACCCGCAAAGATTTTTATCAAGTTATGATTTACCTCAGTGGTTGCTAACCTTAATTGAAGGAGCTGGCTTAGGTATTCAAACGGTCGCTACTTTTATTCCAATCATCGCTTGTTTATTTATTGGTTTATCTATTTTAGAAAGCAGTGGCTACTTAGCGCGTGCAGCGTTTGTGGTTGACAGTGCTATGCAAAAAATTGGTTTACCCGGCAAGGCTTTTGTCCCTTTAATTGTTGGTTTTGGTTGTACGGTTCCTGCTGTAATGTCGGCACGAATTCTTGATAGTGAACGTGAACGTATCACCACCATAATGATGTCACCGTTTATGTCGTGTGGGGCACGTTTACCGGTATATGCTTTATTTGCTGCGGCATTTTTCCCTGATTCTGGGCAAAACTTAGTTTTCTTATTGTACTTAATCGGTATAGCGGCAGCACTATTCACTGGATTTTTATTAAAGCACACGGTATTAATGGGCAAAAATTCTGTCAATATTATGGAATTACCGCTTTATGAAATACCTAAGCTTTCTTATCTCGTGCATCGTGTTTGGCAACGTACTCGGTCTTTTATTTTGGGGGCAGGTAAAACGATTGTCTTAGTGGTTTGTGTACTCAACTTCTTTAACTCATTAGGTACTGATGGTCAGTTTGGTCATCAAGACTCTCAAGAGTCGGTATTAAGTAAAAGTGCTCAGGTTGTTACCCCTTTACTTGCACCTATGGGTATTAAGGAAGATAACTGGCAAGCAAGTGTTGGCATTATTACCGGCTTGTTTGCGAAAGAGGCTTTAGTGGCTACATTTAATAGTCTCTATACCGATGTGAATGCAGAGCCAGAAGCATTAAAGTCAATGGCTGAGTTGTGGACTGACGCGACGGATTCAATAAAAGAAAACTTATTAGGTATTCAAGCTGATGATCCTTTAGGGACTGATATCGGAGATGTTACCAACTTACATACCGCCGCAGAAGAACAAGGCGTTAATGAAGGAACATTCACCGTTATGCAGGCTGCATTTGCCGGTAAAATTGGCGCATTTAGTTACTTGTTATTTATTTTGCTTTATACACCTTGTGCAGCAGCTATGGGCGCAATAAAGAGTGAAGTTGGCAGTCGTTGGGCTGGATTTGCGGCTTTATGGAGCTTTTCATTGGCTTATTTAGCGGCGACATTTACTTATCAAGTGGCAACCTTTGCTACTAATCCGTTGTCAGCGGGAATTAGCATCACCATTGTCATTGCCATTTTTGCGGCGATATATTATTGGTTAAAGCGTTTCGGTAAAAGTATTTTAACAATCCCAACACAAGTTTCTTATTATTAATTTAAGCTAAGCTCAGCTTTTGCTAAAAAATACCGATAGATTGTTTGTCGGTATTTTTTTAGGCTGAAGCATCTGCCCATCTTGCTCACTAACCCAAAGTCACTCTTTACTGCTATGCTTAAATTCATTAGACCGTAAATTTAAGCCTTTAATTTATAGAGATAAACGTCAATGAAATCTATGAACCAACAAATGGCTGAGCACTATTTATCAGCTAAACCAGCAAGCTCACTTTATTATCCATTTGGCGATGACGTTAGCGTTTTCAAGGTCAAAAACAAACTGTTTGCAACGATTTCTCATGGTTCAAACGCTAAAAGTGCCAAGGTTGCAGAAGACGCTAAAGGCCACTTTTGGATGAACCTAAAATGTGACCCAGATGAGGCAGAGATATTACGTGATATTTTTCCAGGCATCATTCCCGGCTATCATATGAATAAATCTAATTGGAATACTATTATCTTAGATGGCTCAATTCCTCAGGGCGAGCTAGAGAGAATGATGGATAATTCTTATTTACTAGTGGTCAGTAAAATGACCAAGAAAGATCAGCAGTCAATTCTAATCCAGCTTTAGCCGCTATGGTAATATTGATTATAAACCTAGCTATTCGCTTAAAAGCGTTATCTGTTAATTTAACTGTTTGAACTAATCAATTTACTATGTGCAACCCTTAGTGGTGTGGTTACGCCATTTTGTATATACATACTCTGGGCTTTTTTGATATGAACAAGGCTACCAGAGGATACACATTTCCATTCATCCATTATATGGAGGTGGAGATACCAGACAGTTTTACTCTTCATAGATGTTCCTTAATGGCTGTAGCGGAATACTAGCTAAAGGATAATAGAGAGGAGCATCTTTTGACAAACGAGATATTTTAAGGTGATAGGTTAGTAAAATTCAACTATGAATTTTACTGAAGTTGATCTTTAATCTTCGTATCACCGTAATGATAGCTATACTCAAGTTGGAGAATTATTATGATGAATACATTAACTAACAGTAATCAAGCAACTATACCTACTATTATTGGTGTCGCTGAATCGACTCATTATTTAGTTGGCGCGGTTGATTCTCTCAATAACTTTATTGGTCTAACCCAATCTAGAGATGTTGCTGTGATGGGATCTTTAGTTGAAGCTAAAAATTATCTTCGAGATAATAATATATTTAACGCTGCACTAGAGTATCAAACAGCTTATGATGAAATGTGTGGCACCAGCAGTAGCAGTGGTCGATGCAGCCAAATGATTAAGTTTTAACTGATGAAGGATAGACAATTAACGCTAAGAGATTTTTTAGAAATCTATGACCATATCACCAAAGAGGGTACTAAACTCGATGGTGTTTATCAGTATTCTGGTATTAAAGCTTGGCATGACTTTGATGGATATACATGTTGGTTAGGTTATAAAGACTTAACAATAACCTTATTATTCCATGGCAGATTTTCGATTGAATATGATAATAAAGTGACGCTTGAATCTTTTCATAAAATAGCTGACGGTTTTACTAAAAAATAATCACCTTTAATGAATAATCCCTAATAAAAACTGCAAATCTCATTGCAGTTTTTTTATTGTTTTTAACTTCAATAGTTAAATCAAAAAGTAACTTGGAATAATTAACTTTTAACGGCCATTACTGTCAGCTACCAATTAATAGACTTGCCCTGCCAATCAAGATAACTCAAGGTATGATCAATAGGAGTATCAGCAACAATAGTTAGCAATTGTTTGGCAACAAATTCACTGGTAAAAAGTTTATCTGCAGGGACATTCTTTTGAAAAGGTTTAGACAACGGCGTATCTGTAGTACCGGGATGAAAAGAAATTAGCTTTATATTCTTTGCTCTTCTTGCCAACTCAATAGATGCAGTTTTAAGCATCATATTTAATGCTGCTTTCGATGCCCTATAGCTATACCACCCGCCTAATTTGTTATCATTTATACTGCCGACCCGGGCACTAAAAACAATAAATTTACAGGGTGACTTCCTTGTCAGTATTGGTGTCAACTTCTGAACCCATAACATTGGGGTTAATGTATTTGCGCTAATAACTTGCTCAAATGCTTGTGCATCGAAGTCTTCTAGACGTTTTTCTGGTTGAAATTTATCACTATGCAGTATGCCGTTACAGACAAAGACTTGGCTTATGGGTAACTCACTATGCGCAACTAATTCTGCTATAGCATTGTCTATTGATTGCGGTTGGTAATCTTTAACGATAATTTTTTTAGTTTTAAGGCTGTTTTGCTCCTCAACAGTGTCTTTCTCGTCAATGGCTTGTCGACTAATAAGAATAAGGCCAGTATCAGCCAAAGAAGCTACTTGGGTGGCAATTGCTTTGCCAATGTCGCTATTTGCGCCAATGATCAGTGTTAGTTGATTTATCATAACAAGTTCCTGAATTACAGTTTGCTGTTTTTATGCCAAAAACTTTGGCGAGAAGTGCTGAAATTTGATGACGGTATTTAGCCATTCCTAAGTAAACCCAGTGGCTTAGTGTTTTAAATACTGGCCAATTAAGAGGAGCTACCCAAAAACCCTTACCAACAAGTGTCCAAGCCCTATGCGTGACTTCTAAACCGAGTAGAATTTTACCATTATAAGTTGCGTGTAATATTTTCATAGCGGCTGAAAAATCAATTGCAGGGTAAAGACTTGAAAAATTTTCTTGGTGTATATCGACCAAAAGTATGATGTTGTCTTGATCATGCCTTTTTAGGTGGATCATTTCAGTTGCGCACATTGGACAATTGCCATCATAAAATATAGTTAGCATTAATTTTCCTAAAAGTTACTGGGTGGCTATATAAATGAACCACAGATAATAAGCACTGGTATGCAGTGAGAGAACAATAAAAGTTAGCCAAAAACGCATTCTCATGTAAGCCACATCAACATCGTTTATTTGCTCTGTTATCGCTAATTTTTTTTCATATAAAAATAAAAACATAAAGCTGAATGATAATACTATTAAGGCCAAATCACCGGGCATCAGTAAAGCGGTAAAAGCGATTAAGCTTAATAAATTACTAATAATTTGCTGTGTTAACCGAGTATTGTCTTCGGCTTTACGCCACAATGTGCCAGCAATGAAACTGACTATAATAGCGCTATAGGCTATAAAAGCTTGTTGTGCCCACACAGAAGAGTCTTCTAGCACAACACTTAAATATAAAAAACCTGCAAAAGGTAGTAGACCAAGATAGCCAAGTAACTGCCAACTTTTCATTTTTGTCCCTAGAGTTCAGTGAAGCTTATTTAGATTTCAAATGAATTACCGTCAAGTGCCTGGCCATCAAGTGAAATTTCTCTAGGCTGAACTTCTGGCTTAGCATAACTCAATCGTGATAAGCGTTGACTGGTGTGGTAGCTATCTAGTCCTGAAATAGCAACCGTACCCAATGATTCGATATCAATATAGCCATCAGCTTTAATAGCAACTTCATCACAAATAATATCAGTGATTTCACCTATTACTAATTGAGTACCATTAAGTTCGATTGGCACTATCTCACGTAGTTTCAAGGCGTACTTTAAGTGACTTTCTTTAACAAAAGGGGCATTGATACCATCAACGTTATAAGGCGTTAAACCGGTTTGCTCAAATTCTGATTGGTCGGCATTATAGCGTGCTGATGTTTGATGTGCCGCTTGCCAAAAACTTTCATTAACTTGATTTATGGTGAATTGTTTAGTCTGCAGAATGTTTTCTAAAGTATGGCGTTCGACGATGTCTGGGCGAGTAATAAAACCAACTAGAGCAGGCGAAGAGCCTAAATGGACAACAGAGCTAAATATCGCTAAATTGTTATGGTTTTGCTTGTTGCGTGTACCAATGAGGTTAGCACTTTTAAATCCGGATAAACTATTGATCAGTTGAGCCCGGTAGCGTGAATCCATCTTTAACAATTCGTTATGGCTCAAGTGTTTCATTTTAGGTTTACCCGATAATATAATTTATGCTTAACTATACGTAGTTTAGGCCAAGGTCGATCACCTCGCTGAGATATTTTAATTATTGTACCTAGCTAACAATAAAGACAAGGCTGCACTTTACTCTTTGTTATAATTAATATTATTTTTAATAACCGTATTATTAAATTAACACTGAATAAATAGAGTTATGATAAATGTATAACAAGCTGTTACTCGGTTAATTTCATCGGAGGTTTAAACCTCATTGCACTTTTAAACGTATACTCGGTATGATAAAAATCCAGTGAGAATCACCCAATGATACAAAGCATTTATAAAGCCTTAATATTAATTTTAGTTTTTCCAGCTTTTTACGTTTTTTCAGAGCAGGGGACAGTCGTATCTGTTGAGCGAAAAAAAACCGAAGGTTTTTTATACGGCGTAGGTATCAGTGTTAATAAAGAGATATATAAGGGATATAACACCCGAGTAATGCCTTTACCTTTATTGGGATATCAAGGAGAAAACTTATCAGTATTTGGACCATTTATTAATTATAAGTTAATAAATTCGAATCGATTAACTCTCTCCGCAAAATTATCCCCAAGATTCCAAGGGTTTGATGAATCTGATAGTGCTATTTTCGAAGGGATGAGAAAAAGAAAAAGTTCATTTGATGTCGGCTTTGGTGTTGATTATCAACAAAATGATTGGAAAATCGGCTTTTCTTCGATGTTTGATGCACTAAATCGCTCAAATGGTTTTGAGATAAAATCAACGATTGGTCATGTTTTTAGGTATGGGCCAATATTTTTCGAACCCTCAATTTCACTCAGTTTCTTAGATAAACATCATGTTGATTACTATTATGGTGTTTCTAAAGATGAAGTGAATCAAAATAGGGGGGCTTACCTTGGTCACAGTGGCGTTAATAAAAATCTTGGATTTTCAATCGCGACCCCTATTTTTTTTGGCGGATATACCCGCTTAAATCTCGAATACACTTGGTTTGATAAAAGTATTACTGACAGTCCTCTAGTTGAAGAAAAAAGCAGTTTACAGTTGCTTTTAGTGTTTACGAAAAACTTCTAGCAGCACCATCAAGCTATACTAATTCGTAAGCTTTTAATCCTTTTTCTGTAGTAAAACCATATTCATTGAGCCAGCTAATCGCTTTATCTTGATCAGAAAATATTCGCCTCTCAAAGTTACTGCGTGTTTCAATTGCCATTTTATCGAGGTACATTTTTTTCATCATTGATTCATTGGCGACTTGCGCTGATTTTTCTAAACCATTTAAAATACAAAAAGCGGCTAACTCATCAACAACAGGGACAATTTCAGGAACACTTATTTGCCAGTCATCTAAGAAGACTAAATGCGCCCATTTTTGTATTTTTAACAATTTCACTTGCGCTATAAATGCTTGTGAAAAATTTTCCGCACACTCTTTATTCCAGGAACCCGTTAAGCGCGCGATAATTATATTATTGCTCACGTGTAATTTGAATTCACCATGAGGTGCAAAATAATCATGCATTGATAATCCCCCCTGCTATTCCAAAGCTAATCTGCAGTTAATACCAAAATTATTTTTAGTATAGCGTTTATTTTTAACTTTTCACTTTATATATTTGATATCCATACTGTTTGATAAGGTGACAAAGTAAGCTCTTGGTTTAACTCTGTTATTTTTACTGCGGTAATAAGTTCAAACCATGATTCGGTAATAATTAAGTTCAGCTCACTCAAGGGTAATACTACCGGTTGATCAGAAATATTACTCACACAAAACATGCTTTGTTTTCGGTCTTTACTTTGTCGCCAAAAACCAAACAATTGCAAACCTAAATGCAGGGTAAATTGCGTTGCGTTAGGATGAAAGGCGGGTTGTTTAATTCTTAACGCCAATAAAGATTTTAATGATGAAAGCACTTTTGCATGGTGTAAGTTACTGTCATTAAGTGCTTCTTCTAAAGCTTCTACATGCCAGCGACGCCTGTTAATTGCACGGTTATGATGGGTATTTGCTAATTTTTGATAATCATTTTGTGTGCCTAGCATGCTGTGAATGTAGATACCTGGTATGCCTTCGAGGGCAAACATAATGGCATGTGCACAAATAAAACGCTCAAAATTCCACTGATCTTTACCTCGCACTGTGCCTTGCATTGCATCATAAAGTGATATGTTCATTTCATAGGCTTTTTGTTGGCCGGTATCTGTAGTGCGCCAAGATATTTTTCCACCGAAATTTTCTACTGCCTGTACTAAATTATCCAGCTCAGCTTCATCTAACAATCCTTCTGCCGGGCGTAAACCAATACCGTCATGTGATGCAATAAAGTTAAAATACATAGTGCCATCTTGCGCAGGAGGCATACTCATTAGCCAGCGTTTAAGGTATAAACAGTTACCCGTTAGCAAGGTATTTAATAACAACGGCGGTAATGAAAAGTTATATATCCCATGGGCTTCATTGGCATTACCAAAATAAGTGAGGTTCTGCGTATTGGGGATATTGGTTTCAGTGATAATAACAGCATCTTGTTTAGCTGACTCAATAAGCGTCCTTAATAACCTGACCACCTCGTGAGTTTGCGGTAAGTTAATACTGGGTGTTCCTACTACTTTCCATAAAAACGCGATGGCATCTAGACGAAATATTTTTACACCCATATCAAGGTATTGTTTAATAATAGAAGCGAAAGCTTTTAAAACTTCAGGATTACGAAAGTCAAAATCAACTTGGTCATGACTGAATGTGCACCAAACAAATTGTTTGCCTTTGCCAGTTTCAATTTCCTTTAAGAGGGGCGATGTCCTTGGTCTCACAACGGCTGACAAGTCATCATCAGCAAGAGCCGTAAAAAAATAATCGCTGCCTTGTCCTTCACCTTTAATGAAGTTGTCAAACCATGCACTTCTGCTTGAACAATGATTGATGACGAGATCAGACATTAAACGATAATGTTCACTTATCTGGCCAATATCTTGCCAAGTACCTAACGACTCATTTACCGATGAATAATCGATAACTGAAAAACCATCATCAGAACTATAAGGAAAAAAAGGTAAAATATGCACGCTGTTAATCGTATTGCTAACGTTAGTGTCTAAAAAAGTCTTCAACGTTTTGAGTGGTGCTTCATCAGCCTTAACGATACTATCGCCATAGGTTATTAAGATAATATCTTCTTCTGACCAATGGTTTGAGAAAGGCTTCGCCGCCATTGTTTCTTTAGATAACCCCATAATATCAAGCAGAGATTGGGCAATATCACTTACTGGCTTTTCAAGCGGGACATCGTGATAGATAGTCGAAAGCTGCTGAACTAACTTTTCTTTTAAATTACCCTGCAATTTAGGTGTTAACTGATTATCTTGCGTTGGCATGTGGCACCTTTTTTTATAATGCTTGTCTGAATTCTTCGTTATCTAACTCTACCGCTTCTTTTAGTTGCGATAAAATATCAGGTATGGCGCTAACTACTCTATTCCAAGAAGGAATAAACGGTGTGTCCATGGGTTGATCTAAGAAGGTATTGCCCGCGGTTAATATATTCTGTGCGAACATCTCAACTGCTTTTTCTTCATTATGAATATCAAGTTTAAGGCCATTCATCATGGCATCATTTCGATAAGTTTCGACATAATCCAACGCAATACGATAGTAAGTCGCTTTCAATGTTCTGAATTTTTCTGCCGTGAACGTTTCGCCTTGGGTAGCAAGTTTACGAATAAAGGCTTTACTGATATCAATCGACATTTTTGATAAACCACCATCAGTATTATCCAAAGATAAATCTTGATGCTTATGATCGTAGGTCGCCGCAATATCAACTTGGCATAAACGGTTAGGCGAATAGTTGCGATACATTTCTGAGAGCACACCAATTTCAAGGCCCCAATCACTAGGAATACGAATATCGTTTAATACATCTCGACGGAAAGAAAATTCACCCGCTAAAGGATATAAAAAACTGTCCATGTATTCTAAATAGTCACAATGACCGACTGTTTTTTTCAACGCTTTAATTAGCGGTGTTACTAATAGACGAGATACACGGCCATTTATTTTTCCACCGGCAACTCGTGCATAAAAACCTTTAGCAAACTCGTAATTAAACATAGGGTTAGCAACAGGATAAAGTAGTCTATCTAGTAGTTCACGTTCGTAGGTCAAAATATCACAATCATGTAGGGCAATTGACTCCGCTTTACCCGAAGCTAAAATATAGCCCATGCAATACCAAACATTACGGCCTTTACCCAACTCTTTGGGGGCTAACCCTAGGGCATGTAATTTTGCATCTATCGCTTGTAATCTTGGACCATCATTCCATAATACTCGGTGATGTTGCGGCAGTTGACCAAAGAAAGTTAAGGCGTGTTTATATTGTTTAAGATCGGCACGGTCAAGACCAATAACTATTTCTGATAAATATTCGACACCTTTAATTTTATTAATAATATCGGGTAAGGCTTTGCCTTCTAATTCAGAAAATAATGAAGGTAAAATAAGCCCTAAAGAGCGCTTTTTAGAGAAGGCTAGTATTTCAGCTGCCATATCTGCTGGTTCACGCTGTGCTAAGTTATGTAGCGTGGTTACTGTACCGTTTTGATAAAAATCAGCCATGGTTTACCTCTTATATAATAGTAGAAGATGAAAGTAGTTGCTTTGCAAGCAGGGTTTGTAGTGCTTGAGCCCAACCCTCAGGACCATAATCTTGCGTACGAGTCGTTTTAAATTGGCGATAGAGTTTGGGGAAGTTATGAACGGGTGAGCGAATTTGTACCGCGATATCTGCGGCTTCTAGCATTGGGCTATCATTTTCACCATCACCCAAGGCAATGGTCAGAATTGCAGGGTTATTAAAATTTTCTCGATATTGCTCAGTTAGCCAAATTAGGGCTTGGCCTTTATCGCAGTAGCCACCGACATGAATGAACCGACCACCTTGAACAACATTGGCTCCTAGATCAATAAGATGCTCTATAAAGCTATTTTTGCTGACCTCATCACCGAACCATTGAATGGGTTCACCATATTGCCTTTGTTGAGCGCGCTTAGCTTCTGTTAACGACAGCCCTGTTATTTCGGTAAGGTCAGCTGCAGACATAGTGGAAAAACCTTGATAATACTTTTTAAATTCATCAGTTTGTTCAGCTAATAAAGATAACCAATGCTGCCTTGGTAAACAGAAAGATTTTACCCAATAGTCACCAACAATTTCAGTGTCAGCAGGTTGTGCTGAAAAAGTAGCTATAGGTATATAAATAGCGGCACCATTTTCAATAATAAAGGGGGTATCTAGTTTGAGTTCACGATGAATAATGGCTAATTCAGCAAGGGTTTTACTGGTATTTAAAATAACCGGAATATTTGCACATTTTAATTGCGCAAGTGTTTTATCTGCGGGCCTTGATTGATAAGTGAAGTGATCGAGTAAGGTTCCATCTAAGTCACTAAAAACAAGTGTTCTTAATGAGCTCATCGTACTTCCTTTAGCGGCACATCTTTGATTTGGCGAGCATAATCTAAGTAAAATATTGCGTCGGCAGATTGTGCGATAGTCGTGCAGCTCTGTACGCTAAGTCTCTGAAAATATTGGGTGAAGTTTAATATTTCTTCAGGAGACATTACCTTTGAATTAGCTAAGTTGATGTTTCTAGCTTGTAATTTTTGTTCTTGCTCTAATCGCCATTTATAAACACAGTCAAATGATGGTGCTTGCAGTGCTAACCAAAAATCCATGTTTTTGTACAAGGGAACATAAGCCTCGCTCAGTTGTTGATTAACGTAATTTCGCCATTCACCTTTAGCGTCATACTGCAATTCAAGTTCATTAATAGCTGACCTTAGTTGTTCTTCAGTTTGAGGCTTTACCCCCCAACACCATCCTTCTAATAAAATAATATCTATTGGTTTATCAACCACAGTCCACTGCTCTTTTGGATAGGGTTCATCGGTAGCCTTATTGAATCTAGGGATAGAAAACCCCGTTTTTTTAGCTTTTAATTGCAAAAGTACGTGCTCAAGAGTCGCCATATCATGAGTGCCTGGCACACCTCTTGTCGCTAATAATGGGTGAATGTTTTCTGCAAGCTGCTGACGTTTTTCACCTGTTAGATAAAAATCATCTAAAGACATTACCACCACATTAAGAGGGTATTGTGTTGTTAAATATTCAGCGAGAAAATCTGTTAATGTTGACTTTCCACTACCTTGGCAGCCATTGATGCCGACAAAGTACGGTGTGTTGTGTTTTTTGAATTGCCCCAATATTCGCTCAGCAAGTGGTTGGTAATGCAGTCTAACGGTGTCGCTGAATTCATCAGGTAGTTTGTGTTGTTCAATAAAAGCAGAGAGCATAATTTTCACTGTAGATAATTATTCATTATCATTAGAGTTTCAAGTCTTATGCCAGATCATTAGTAAACAGTGTTTTGCTACTAATTCATTGTAATAAAGGGTTTTTATTTGAGGTTAGTGGGTTTCTGAAATGATGAGTAACCGAGAAAATTGCACTGATGTGATTAAGTGCCCCGTTTTGGTGCGGTAAAAATCAAGGGTGAAGTGGTGAGTTAATATGTCGTGCTTCAAAATATTTTGACAACAAGGTTGAAGGAAATAAAGAAGCATGGGTATATAAATAGATAAGAATAAACCTTGGGTAAATAGATAAAGTTGGCAAAAGACAATAACGGTTAATTGCTGTCTATTGCACAAGTCTCAACAAAGTTACACTAGCTCGATGGCGTTAACTTATCTCTCAACTCATTAAGCGCTGCAACTGAAAAACCGTCATCATAAAAATAAACGATGATGCCATTTTTATCTAACAGTAATACTCGCGCGTTATTAGGGCTTTCATTTCCAGTGAAAGCTTGAACTTTATCACCGTCTTCATAAATTGTAATCACCCCTTTCCAAAGAGGTTTTGGAATACCAGCACGCATACCATTGTCGATAAAAGTACTAAACATTTTTGGGAACAATCCCTGAATAGTCGGGAGCTCATAGACATGGACTTTAGTTTCAGTCATATCTAAACCGATTAACCATCTATCGATATCGAACTGTGAATTCTGTTTGTAGCCTACTAATAATAAAGTAAATTCTTTGTTGAAATCGGCTGGAATATTGACTGTGTTTTCTTCTAATGTTTGTCCGGTAACCGCTGGAAAAGCTTTACCTGTGACTGATTGATTTGTATATTTTGTGCTACAACCTGAGGCAAGGCTGATAAACAATATCAATAAAAAAATGCGCATATATTTTTACTCGTTGGTTATTATTTTAAATTAAATCTAACACTACATACGTTAGAGTATTAATTTTAGCTCATTTTTAGTGGTTTTGATCTTAACAAGTTTATTTTGCGTATTTATAAGGCGATATAGAATAATTAAGTGGAATTTATTGATGCGATTTATTTTAATTTTATGTTTGTTTTTCAGTGCTTATGCCAGTGGTAACAATATTAATAACCAGGCCAATGATAATTCAAGTGGCAATAAGAAGGCTTATATGATTGATTTTTCAAAACAAGAAAACGGACGCTGGCGGATAACCAATGATGGCGTTATGGGCGGCTTATCAAACGGGGAAATGATGTTTGCTCAAGATCATGGCATTTTTAGCGGTAGCATCTCTCTAGACAATAATGGCGGCTTTAGTTCGGTTTTTCGTGCTGTCGATAATCTTCCACAATCTTATAAGAAACTTGTTATTAACACCGAAGGTGACGGGCAAGCCTATCAATTAAGGCTAATTATTTATGTAAATGGCTACCGGTTAGCTTATAAACATGACTTTAAAACCGTCGCTAATAAGCGTGAAAATCATATCTTCGAGCTTGCAGACTTTAAAGCAACTTTTCGTGGAAGGGCTATACCAAATGCGCCTTTACTTAACTCAGAAGATATTAAAGAAGTCGGATTTTTAATGACTAAAAAAGTCCCTGGGCAATTTTCATTATCGATATTTACACTGTCTTTTTTGAAACAATAACTTATACACTAAGGTAAAGATGAATAAAATTAATCCCAAAGCCCTCATCAATAGTAAGTGGACTAAAGTTGATATTACCAATAAAGAAAAACACTTTATTATCACTAAGGTGGAGTTTGACGAAGAACAAAAAGTAATTGCCTGTGTTATCGAAGCGGTGATGACTCATAATGAATACACCATAGATTGGCGTGATCTAAAAGTCAGTGACCAATGGCGGGTCGGCTGGAAATAAATTTACAATTAAGTCACGATGAGCCGATTTGAGTGTTTGCTTATCGCTAAAAAATTAATAGGCTAAGTGAGTTTTTATAGTCAATGTTATAAAATAAATTTACGAATCGATTTTTTAATTAATTGACTCCTTTGAGTGTCAAACGAATGTTTGTTTTGGCAAAGATATAAAGTTTCACTGACCGGTATCTCCAATGTGTGTACTTTTATCAGGCTTTGCTCTGGGAAAGCGTTTACCGCATGCAGGGGTAATACGGTAAAACCTAATCCTTGGCTAACGGGCAATAAAATCAAACTTATTTGATTAGAAAATCCTTTGTGCTTAAATTGACTTGTATGTTCAAATTCAAGATAATTTTTACTCAATAATTGTTGTGCATGATGTTCTGAGTCAGGGTGGCTGATAAAACCTATAGAAGTAAGCACTTGCCAGTTGATACTTGTGATATCACTTGACGTTACTAAAACCAAAGGCTCAATGGCTATTTTTTTGTAGGCTAACTGTGGGCTCCTATTTAACTCAGTGAGTATCCCCAGGTCAATTTTTCGCTCAATTAAATTTTGCTCTATATTTTTATTGGGTGCAAAGGTGTAATCGATAATAAGCGCCGGATAGCGTTGCTGCATATCAAGCATCTTTGGGTATAGTTTTAAGCCGACACTGCCAGGTGTACTTATTTTAATGACACCGATAAAAGCATCATCTTGTTTAATTGAAGCTTCGATATCAGCAGATGTTTCTAATAAATCTTGTCCTTGTTGGCGTAATTTAATACCCGCATCGGTCAATGAGAAAGACTTACCCTCCCGCGTTAATAATAAAATGTCCAACTGCGCTTCAAGTTTTTTTATATGCTGGCTTACCCCTGATTGCGTCATAAAAAGAATTTCTGCTGTTTGGGTAAAATGTCCAACGTCAGCAAGCGTGCAAAATGTTTTTAACCAAATAAGATTTATCATAACAAAATGTACTCATTTATATTACAAATGATAATTTTATATACTTTATAAAGTTCACTATACTTTGTCTATCAAATTTAACGAGGTAATAAAAATGAGTAAAGCATATCCAAGAACTTTTTCCCATATCGGTATTTCAGTCCCTAATTTAGAGGCTGCTGTTGAATTTTATACTGGCGTTTTAGGTTGGTATGAAATAATGAAACCAACAGAAATCATTGAAGATGATAGCCCCATTGGCGCTATGTGTACCGACGTATTTGGCGCTAATTGGGGTAAATTTAAAATAGCCCACATGTCGACAGGTGACCGCATCGGCGTTGAGCTATTCGAATTTGCTAATCAAGAAAATCCAGAAGACAACTTTGAATACTGGAAAACAGGCGTGTTTCATTTTTGTGTGCAAGATCCTAATCTTGAAGAACTGGTGGAAAAAATTGTCGAAGCAGGTGGTAAAAAACGTATGGCAGAGCCGCGTTACTACTATCCCGGTGAAAAGCCCTATCGTATGATTTACATGGAAGACCCTTTTGGTAATATATTAGAAATATACAGCCACAGCTATGAATTAACCTATGCGGCCGGCGCTTACTAATTTAAAGTCATAGCTTATTAACACTGATGATTTAATAACCCAATAGAAAGTCATTTTCTCTTGGGTTATATCAAGATAACTTTAGCGCTTAATCCTCTCTCCAGTCTCTGCACTATGCAAGCTTACCCACTGAATAAATATTGGCTAAATAACGATTATGTCGCAAGCATAATGCCTATTATTAATTTTCAACTACAATTAAACTTTCTGTAATATCATCAACAGTTAAGGTTTATTAGTGAGTAAAAAGAAACCATTACCCGTTACTTCACCGTCAAAGGATAATTTATCCGTAGACGTTAAGATGTTAACGGAAGTGTTAAATAACGTTGGCACTTGTATATTCACTAAAGATATTCATGGTTGCTATACCTATGTAAACCAGGCTGTACTGGATTTATTTAATATTAACTTAACAGATATCATTGGCTTTGATGATAGTCATTTTTTTGATTTAGCGTTATCTCAGCAACTAAAAGAAAATGATCGAAAGGTTATTAAAGAGGCTATAACTGTAGAAAATGAAGAAACAAACTTCATCAAATCCCTACAAGAAACCCGGATATATAAAACAGTTAAAAAACCCTTGTTCGATGATGCTAACAATGTCATCGGTATTTGTGGTGTATCAACAGATATAACAGCAGAAAAAAAACTCCAAAAAATAATTAAAGCACAGAAAAAATTACTTCATACGGTACTTGATAATGTTGATGCTTATATTTACATGAAAGATAATGAGCGAACATTTAAATATGTAAACAGTAAAGTTGCTGAATTATTTGGTACGTCAGCAGAAAATATTATTGGTAAGAAAGACACTGAGGTTTTACCACTTGATGTTGCTGAGCATTTTAACCAATCTGATCAAAAAGTTTTTGATACGGGCGAAAAACAAACCATAGAAGAAACCTCAGCAGATGAACAAGGTAATGTACGTTACTATATTAGTACAAAAATTCCTTATCAACACCAAGGTGAACTTCCAACGTTAATTGGATTTTCTACCGACGTCAGTGAATTGTATGCGTTAAAAGAAGAATTTAGAAAACAAGCAAATACCGATTCATTAACTAAGCTGTATAACCGCCGCTATTTTATTGATCATGCTGAACGAGAGTTTCATCGTGCTAAAAGGCACCTTCGCATTCTATCCTTGATTGCTATTGATATTGACCACTTTAAAGATATCAATGATAGCTATGGCCATCCGATAGGGGATAAGGTGCTAATGTCAGTGGCTCAATGTTTACTTCCTTGTCTTCGACAAGAAGATATTTTAGCCCGTATTGGCGGTGAAGAATTTTCAATATTGCTCCCTGAAACTACATTGCAGTCAGCAAAGGTTGTCGCAGAGCGTATTCGACTTAATCAAAGTAATCTAATTATAAAAGGTGAGTGGCAGGGCGAAATTAAAGTAACTGTTAGTATCGGTGTTACTTGTATAAGATTTGCAGATGATAACTTTGATGATTTCTTTACCCGCGCTGACCGAGCATTATATCAAGCGAAAGACTTGGGTCGTGATCAGGTTTTTTGTTGGTAAATATTATTGCTCGAAATAATTCGCTCAACGCCTTAAGATAAAAACTGACTGTGAATTTCGCTATCAAATAAATTCTTAATCAGTAAGGCAAATTCTTTAATGAATGTTTTTTGCTCGTTAGTGACTTTGTTGTTAATAACGCCAGAAAGAATCTCTTCTAAATCATAAACAATAGCATCAACTTCTCGAATAATAGTATTGCGCTGATTAAAAGACAACGCTTCGTTCTGGCTGCAAATACTGATGATTTGTTCACTTAATTCTTGTTCAATAACGCTCATAACGGTATCTGAATCAGCACTTACTGAGGAGGAGTTTTCAAATAAACTGAAATGCTCAGTCAAGTATTCAATAATATGGATGTAACCTTCAGTATCTGTAACCATTAAAAATGTAACCTTTATAAAAAAATATACCATACCTCTTATGTAGGCGTTTGATCAAGGTTGGTCACTGCTATTTTTTCGTTATTTATAAAAACAATTTAGATTGAAATATGTCTATTAATTAGTCTTTTTTTTTATTGAAAAAGATATATTGTTGCAAACATTACTGTACGAATAAATAGACATTTATATAAATATCAGGTGGTTAGCTTCGTCTGTAAAAGTTCAAAATAACTTTGACCTAAAGGCTTGTAATATCTCCATATTCAGGCAGTATCAAGGGGTTGTTAATTAAACGAACGATTTGTTTAAAAGTTAACCTCATGATTTTAAATAATTAAAATTATAAGTTCAGGGAGAAATACTAATAATGAAAAATTCTAATTTAAAGCGAAACTTTAAACGCTCAATTGCAGCTATCGCTGTAACGACTGTTCTAGGTATGAGTACAGCATTTGCAGATACCGGTGGTCTAAAATTCCAAGTAACTGATGCAGAGGGTAAACCTGTAGCGGGTGCCGTTGTAAATGTAAGCACTTCTGAAAGTTTAGTTAGCCGCAAAGGCGTAACTGATAAAAATGGTTACTTAAGATTATCAGGTTTAGACCCATCAACTAAATATGAAGTTGAAATAACAGGTAATGGTTTTGAACCTTTTTCACGTGATAAAGTGCGTGTAGTGTCAGGTAAAAGCTTTGATGTAAATTACATCTTATCTGGTATTGGGGATAATATCGAAGTGATTTCAGTGAGAGGCTCTGTTGCAACCATTGATACTAGCTCAACGACATCAGGTATTGATTTAACTTTAGAAATGCTTGAATCTTTGCCTACTGCGCGTAATTATCAAGCATACTTACAATTAGCACCAGGTACTAAACCTTCTACAGGTGGAAACCCTTCCTCTAAATCAGGTGTTAACTATAGTGATAGTGGTGGCAGTGTAGGGGTATCTACAGATAACGTTTATTATATTGATAATATTAATGTTACCGATAATAACACAGGTACATTTGGTGCAAACTTTAACTCCGAAATTATTCAAGAACAACAAATACTGACGGGTGGTATTCCTGCTGAGTTTGCCGGTGGTGCAGGTTTAGTCTCTCGCGTTATTACTAAGTCAGGTAGTAATGAATTTCATGGTTCTGTTAACTACTACCTGCAAAATGATGGCTTAGTTGCTGATAACAAAAATGAAGATGCAAATAGCTTTTCAACCTTTGATACGGCTTTTACGCTTGGTGGTCCAATCATCAAAGATGAATTATGGTTCTTTACTTCTTATCAAGTCAAAGACCTTGAAGAAGATGTTGCTGATCCAGAAACGGGTGCACTTCAACGCACGATTACTAATGAAGCTGATTTAGGTTTTGCTAAATTAACTTGGCAAGCAACTCAAAATGATCGTTTTGTTGTTTCGTACTTTAACGATCCAACAGAAATAAGTGGTTCAGCTGATGCGTCACTCTTTAATAATCGAGATAGAGCTCGAAAACAAGGTGGTGATAATCTGCATTTTGAATACTCTCATACATGGGATGATTTAATTGTTACTGCAGAATATGCTTCACATGAAGGAGAACTGTCTAGTTTAGCCGCAGACCAATCTTCAAGAAATGATGTGGCTTATTTAGGGGGTAACCCTACGGGTCGTGATCTTTCACTCGGTGGACTCGGTTCTGACTCTATTACCAGTCGTGATGGCACTGAAATGAAAATTACTGCCGAATATTATTTAGATACGAGTGATTTTGGCTCTCATGTTATTAAAACCGGTTACTCACAAACTAAAAGTACCTTTAAAACCAGCCTAGAATATACTGGTGACGGCGCACAATACACATCAATTCCAGGTCAAAATTCAGGTGCTACCTTTGGTAGCTATGTTAGCGATAGCTGGACAGGAACTACCGATATTTCTGATTCAGACAGTGACGTAGATGGCATTCTAGATGCGATGGTAGCAACTGATAGCGCATACTATTTAGGCCTGTTAGATTCAGATAATGATGGTGAAATTAGTCGTGCAGAATTAGATGAGATGACTTTTAATAGTACTACGGGTAATCCAAATGGTTTAAATAATGTTTATCGCATTAATATGACCCAAACAGCTCCGGTTGAAATGTCAATTGAAGGTCAAGTATTCTTTATTCAAGATGAATGGAGCAATGATGATGGTATTTCGGTGAATATTGGCATACGTTCGGAAAAATATGAGCATATTTCATCTGCAGGCGATACGATTCAAACGTTCGACTGGGAAATTGCTCCTCGCTTAAGTGCTGCATGGGACATTAATAATGATGGGGAAAGTAAAGTCTTTGCTTTTGTTGGTCGCTACTATGATCCGATTCGTACCGACATGACAAGTTTTGCGGGTAATCTGACGGGCCCTGTTCGTGAAGAGCAAGTTTTTGCTGGTGACCGCTGGCTAACATTCCGTACACGTGGTGGTCAAAAGGGTGGTCAAGATGCCTTTTTCGCTCCCAGTATTAAAACGCCCTACACGGACGAGTTATTAATTGGTTATACGCAAGCCTTATCTGACGATATGAGTATTGATCTTACTTACACTAAGCGTGTAACCAAAGATATCATGGAAGATTATGACCTAGGAACTTTCTCAGATCCAAATAATGAAGCATTAGTAAATTCACCCTTTTACTTACCTTATTCATACTTTGGATATTCAGAAGCTCCTGAATCAAACTTTGTTATCGGCACACTGTCTGGTGCAAAACGTGAATATCAAGGTCTTGAGGCAACTTTCCGTAAACGCCGTACAGACAATTGGTCAATGCTTGCGTCCTTTACTTATAACGATGCGCAAGGTAATTCAAACTCAGATGGCAACGCTGATTACCAAGGTGATGTATTAGAGTTAGATCCAGCCGCACCTAATATGTGGGGTGATCAACCGGGTAATATTAAATACTTAGCGAAACTGGCAGGTAGTTATTATTTTGACAATGGCATTGAAGTTGGTGCTGTTTACAACTGGAACTCGGGGACACTTTATAGTACTAACTACGCTCGCGGTAGTCGTCACTTCCCGTTACGTGAAGATAATGCTTATGATTTTGGCGGTATTTCTTCACGTTGGGTTCAAGATGGTGTGGTCGCAGCTAACACTAGTGCTTCCTATGGTACTTTAGATCTTCGTGTTAAATATGTTTATGATTTTGATGAATACAAAGCAGAATTTTTTGTAGATATGTTTAATGTCTTGGATGATCAAGCAGGTGTACGTGAACAAGATCTTAAAGCGGGTGACGGTATTTATGCCTTTGGTGAAGCTATTGAATGGGTTCAACCTAGAAGACTATACTTAGGTGCGCGTCTTTCTTTCTAATTAAATGATAACTTAATAAAAATGCCAGCATCTTGCTGGCATTTTTTTTATATATCTAGATACCTCAGTTATTAACTAGGTTTATTTCATGCGTTAACTGTCGTCGCGTAGAACCTTAGCTGCTTGCTCATCTAAACTGATCATTATTTTTCTACTCAACACTTTGCCTAAACATTAACGAAAATTCCCCCTTAACTTTTTAACGGGCCATGTAAATATGGGGATAAATCAATCATTGGCATTATTTCTGGGCGAGGTAAATCGTTATATTTTTTAAATCGCTCAGCCGCAGAGCTGCAGTTAAATTGATCTGCATTATATAAAGTAGAACTCATTGTAGCTCCCTCAAGTGATTTATAGCTTAATTTGATTACTGATATTTGGAATATTTCAATTAATACGGATATTTTGTATAAAATATTTTTACAAAAAAGTTACAAAAAGGCTTTTTTTTTGTTTGTAGCGTCTATAAATCGATACATATTTGGATATGGTTTGGTTAATAGGTTGATTATTTCATTGGTAAACAGTTGGTTAGGTACTAATAAAAAAGTTCAAAAACATTTTTGTAATAGGGGTTGTAATATTTCTATATTCAGGCAGAATTAATGGATATTGTTACCTAATGTAACAATTTGTTGAAATATTCAAAGAATTTAAAACAATAAATATTTAAACTATAAGTCCAGAGAGAAACACTAATATGAAAAATTCTAATTTAAAGCGTAGCTTTAAACAATCAATTACTGCTGTAGCAGTAGCGATGTCATTGAGTGCAGCAATGCCCGCAATGGCAAATAACACAACAGGTTATATTACTGGTAGTTCTATTAGCCAAGGTGGTCAAGTTCTTGGTTCAGTTACAATTAAAATTGTAAACAAAGAAACTGGTTTAACCCGCTCTGTTGTTTCTGATAGCGAAGGTTCTTTCCGCTTCCCGCTTCTTCCTCCTGGAATGTATGACATTACAGCAATGAAAGATGGCTTCCAAATCACAGCTCAAAAAGATGTTAAAGTTGGTATGGGCGGTAAAGTTAGCCTTAACATGACTCTAGCTGCTGATGATATTGAGCGTATTGAAGTTACTGGTTCAGCTATTGCTATGGTTGATATCACAAGTTCAAGCACAGGTATCGTTGTTGATACTTTAACTCTTGATAGAGTACCTGTTGCACGTGATTTCACTGGTGTTGCTTTATTAGCACCGGGTACAACTAAAGGTGATTCTGCTTTTGGTAACAACCCATCTATTGGTGGTGCATCTGTAGCTGAAAATGCTTACTACGTGAATGGTCTTAACATTACTAACTTCCGTACAGGTGTTGGTTCTAGTCAACCACCATTTGAAATGTATGACACATTTGAAGTTAAAACTGGTGGTTACTCGGCTGAATTTGGTCGTGCTACTGGTGGCGTAATTAACGCAAAAACTAAAAGTGGTTCAAACGAATTTAAAGCTGGCGTAAATGTTTACTACGAACCAGATGCTTTAAGAGAAGATAAGCAATCACAAAAACGTGATGACGGTACTTTACGTATTGATAACACTGGCGATGAGAATGACTTCTACGAAGTTAACTTATGGGCAAGTGGCGCTATCATCGAAGATACTCTTTTCTACTACGCACTATACAGCCCGCGTAGCGATGAATTTGAATACAACGGTGGACAAGCTTCTACTCCAGATGGTATTGCACAAAGTTTATACTCAGAAAAAGATGATGATTCTTTTTGGGGTGCAAAAGTAGATTGGTATATTACTGAAAACAATATCCTTGAAATCTCAGCTTTCTCTGATCAAAGCACTACAACTACATTGAGAACTGATTATATTGGTTCTACTGGTGCTGAACCAAAAGAAAGTTTTGAAGACAATGGTGGTTTGAACTACACAGCTAAATTAACGTCTATTATTACTGACGATTTTTCAGTATCAGTTCAATACGGTATCAATGAAACAGACCGTACAGCTGGTAGTGTTTTAGATGCTAACCCAGCTATTTACCGTAACTTTACTAGAACTGGAGCGTTTGTTCCTGGTGGTAACTTTGCTAACTTTAGCATTGGTGAAGGTGATGATCAGCGTCAAGTTGTTCGTATCGATGCTGATTGGTACTTAGGTGATCATGAAATACGTTTTGGTGTTGATAAAGAATCACTAACGGCAAACCAACAAACAATTAACTCTGGTGGCGCTTACTACTTATACGTAATCGGTGAAGATGATACTACTATTGATTATGTACGTCACCGTACATACAGCAGCGGTGGTTCTTTTGAATCAGAAAACTTTGCATACTACATTCAAGATCAATGGCAAGCTACAGACGATCTAGTTATTAATGCTGGTATTCGTAACGATTCATTTGAAAACAAGAATGGTATTGGTGAATCTTTCATTAAACTTGAAAACCAATGGGCATTACGTTTAGGCGCAGTATACGATGTTATGGGCGATGGCGAGTCTAAAATATGGGCAAGCTACGGTCGTTACTATCTTCCAATCGCTGCTAACACTAACATTCGTTTAGCCGGTGCTGAAACTTATGTTCAAGATTACTACAACTACGACGGAATGAGCAGCGATGGGTTAGAAGTTCCTAACCTAACTGGTGGTACTTACACTGGTCGTCCTCAAGATGTATTCTCAAACGGTGATGTTCCAGAAGCAGGCGCAATCGTTGATTCAAGCATCGACCCTATGTATTCAGATGAATTCATTGCCGGTTACCAGTTCCAGTTAAATGACGAATGGAGCATGGCAGTTCAAGGTACTTACCGTGAGCTAGCAACAACTATTGAAGATGTTGCAATCGATTTTGGTTTTAATGAATATGTTAATCGTGAATTCGGTTCAGCTTGTACTGAATGTACAGGTTTCCATTACTATGTATTAACTAACCCAGGTACAGATATTACTGTAACGACTGACCCTGATGGTGATGCTGGTCCTTTAGCTAATCAAGAATACACTATTCCTGCATCTGACTTAAACTACCCTGAAGCTATCCGTAAATATGCTGCTGTTGACGTAACTGTTAACAAAGAGTGGGATGGCAAATGGATGTTAACTGGTACTTACACTTGGTCTCATAGCTGGGGTAACAACGAAGGTTTAGTTCGTTCAGACAACGGTCAAGATGACGCTGGTTTAACAACTAACTTTGACCAACCTGGTTTATTAGATGGTGGTGATGGTAACTTACCAAATGACCGTCGTCATTCAGTTAAAGTATTTGGTTCTTACCAAGTTACTGATGACTTGAATATTGGTGCAAACTTCTCATGGCAAGCAGGTAAGCCAAGAAGTGCATTTGGTATTCACCCAACTGATATATTTGCTCAGGCATATGGTTCAGAGTCATTCTACAAAGGCGGTCAATTAGCTAAACGTGGTTCAGAAGGTACAACAAATTCTCTTTGGAACCTTGATTTAACGGCTAGTTACGACATTGAATTTGAAGACTTTGACTTAAATCTTCGTGCAGATGTTTTCAACGTATTTAACAATGATACAGCATCTGAATTCGACGAGATTTATGATGATGAATCTAGAACTGATTTCAATGAAGACGGTTCAGGTAACTACTTTGTTAGCCCAACTTACGGCTTAGCACAGAACTGGCAGACTCCACGTTATGTTCGTTTAAGCGCTTCAATCCGCTTCTAAAAATTGTTTAAACAATAATTTAGTTGTTAAAAAACCCGCTACTTAGCGGGTTTTTTTATGGTTAATATTTAACAAGCGATATTTATTGTTCACTGAACTTTAACGTTTGCTGTATTTATATAAGGGTAAATGCCAGACATTAAAAATTAGAGGGCGTTAAATGAAACGCTTACCTATAAATAGCAGAGAATAAATAGAAGAGAATAAATAGTAAGGGTTAATCCCTTTCAGTCGTCAGCGATGCTTTAAATACTAGTTCAGGAAAAACTAATCATAATATCGGAAAAGGATAAGTTCTTATTCGAACCAAAGGATCCGATTTCAGTGCCAAAATAGAAAGGCTGAGCACCAATGAAAGGTGTTTGATATTTCTAATCGACAATGCAACTAATATCAGTGGAATGAAAGGGGGGAACTATGCGATGCAAAGTCATATCAATGTTGTAAAAGTTTAGCGAACAGAGCTTTATTTCTGCTCGCTATAATCTAGCCCATTGATGGGGTGTCGAACAACAATTATGCTGCTACGTTGGTACTTTCAAATATCTTATCTGCAGAAGCCGCAACAAAACCAGCATATAGCTCGCCAGAATCTAATGGGTATCGCTTAGCAAATTCATAAAAACAGCTAGGGATCTCTGCTTCTCCATCTGAGAACTTAACAATAGCTTTATCTGCCATGGTTGACGATTGTTCAAGTTTAACGATTGAGTCGCCTTTGATTTCACCGCCGGTAGTGTTTAATAAAAATCCACCTGCTTTAACGGCGATATTTACCTCTTCAATAGTCGAAAAGTTATCTAGGTGATTGATACTGACAGTAAAGTGGTTTGCACGGTATCCCCAAGCAGCAACCCAAGCGGCATATTCACTCTCTGCTAACAAAGTTTGGTACTCTGCTTTGCTTACTTGCCAATGCGTACCAGAATACAAGAAACTACTCTGTGCAACCTTCTCATCGTCTATAGCACTAACCATTTTTTCGATAATGTTTTGAACATTAACTGAGAATTCTTTGACGCGTAATTCACTGATAAAAACTTTTGGCAAGCTCGCATCACTGTGTTCAAAATGTTTTGCATTAAGTTTTTTGCTTGAAAAGTCATATTCACCAGAATATTTATAACCTAGCGCTATTAAGATAGCGGCTAATTTATCTAAATTTACCTTCGCACTATCAAAGGTTCGATAAGCAACATGATCGTTGATTAAATCGCCTCCTGAGCTGAGTAAATGATGAATTTTATCGGCAGAAGGCGTAACTTCAATATAGTTTTGCCAAATGTTAGTAAACAAGTCAGTAACTTGCTGGTGTTGAATTGAATTAATATTTGTCATGTAAATATCCGTAGTAGGAGTAGGTAAAATTAGTGACTAATGAATAGTTAAAGAGAGGCGTTCATTTTAAAAGGATTTATGAGAATGCGAGTCACTGCTAACTATTCAGGCTGAATGGCTAGATTTGATCTATATTCTTAAAAAAGCTGGGACGAAGCCCAGCTTTGATTATTAACTTATTAGCGTACATTACTGTAAGTGTGCCTAAATACTCAAGCCTGGGCTTAATGTTGCTGGTAATGACACTTTAGGTGCTTCAACAGAGGCTACTGGGTAAGCACAGTAATCAGCTGCATAGAATGCACTTGCTCTATGGTTACCACTTGCGCCAATACCACCAAATGGAGCCGCACTACTTGCGCCAGTAATCGGTTTATTCCAATTAACAATGCCTGCACGTATTCTACGGAAGAAGTGGTTGTATAAATCTTCGCTGTCACTTAATAGGCCAGCAGACAAACCAAATGAAGTGTTGTTTGCTTCATTGATCGCCGCGTCGAAATCTGTGTAACGGTATACTTTTAATAATGGACCAAAATGCTCATCATCAGGCATAGCTTTAATCGATGTTACATCAACAATACCCGGAGAAATAAAACCAGTACCTGCTTCTAAATGCTTCATTTCAACTAATGATTGTGCACCTAAATCTAGTAACTGTTGCTGTGCAGCAACAAGACTTAACGCTGCTTTTTCAGAAATCATTGAACCGATAAAAGGTTGTTCTTCATCGTCAAAATAACCTATTTTAATCGCTTTTGTCGCTTCAATAAGCTTAGCGATAATAGCATCACCTTGTTCGCCTGCTTCAATAAATAAGCGTCTTGAACAGGTACAACGCTGTCCTGTAGTAACAAAGGCTGATTGAATAATATCATGCACTACCGCTTTAACATCGCTAATATCTTTAACGATTAGTGGGTTATTTCCACCCATTTCTAAAGCTAAAATCTTACCCGGTTGGCCGCCAAATTGTTCATGTAATAAATGGCCAGTATTTGAACTACCGGTAAAAAACAAACCATCGATTTGTGGATGTGAAGCAAGCGCTTTGCCTGTTTCAACTTCACCTTGTACGAGATTTATGACACCGTTTGGTAAACCCGCCTGTAACCAAAGTTTTAAGGTTTCTTCAGCAACTTTTGGTGTTAATTCACTTGGTTTAAATACAACTGTGTTACCCGCTATTAATGCAGGAACAATATGTCCGTTAGGTAAATGACCAGGGAAGTTGTAAGGACCGAAAATGGCAACAACACCATGAGGCTTATGACGTATCATTGCTTTTGCGCCAGGCATTGGGTTTTCAACAGTACCCGTTCGCTCATTGTTTGCTTTGACAGAAATCGCTATTTTACCCATCATGGCGCCAACTTCTGTACGGGTTTCCCAAAGAGGCTTACCTGTTTCTTCTGCAATGGTTATTGCCAGATTTTCTTTGTTCTCGCCAAGAAGCACAGCAAATTTTTCAGCAATAGCAATACGTGCTTCAAGGCTCATGTCTGCCCATGACTCAAACGCCGCTCTCGCACTTTTTACCGCAATATCAACTTGTTCTTTAGAAGCAGACTTTCCCTGCCAAATAACTGTGTTTCTTGCTGGGTTTAACGAGCTAACATCGTGACCTAAACCTGCTTGCCACTGACCATTAATTAATTGTATTGCTTTTGACATTTTTCTGTCCTTATACTTTACGACGTTACCAGGTGACATAAAAACCCACCTAATGAACTAATTATTATTTCACTGCGCGCTGCTCAGTGAAATAAAATGATTGCTTAGAGAATCAAGGTTTACGTTAATTGCGAACTAAGCGTACAAAATCACCTTCATTTACATGCAGTGCTTTAGCGATATCGTCTGACATCAACACCTGTTCAGCAGTTGCTCTTAGCGATACCTTTGCTTGAACAGCTCTAAAACCTGCAACTTTCGTGTTACAAATAATAAAATTAGCTTTATCATCTGTCTCACCAATAATGACTTGATACTTGCCACTATTTCGAATTGTTTTTACTTTGGCTGTTTGTGCTTCAACCGTGGGGCCACCATCAAAGATGTCAACGTATCCTCGGCGGGCAAAACCTTCGGCTTCTAATAATCGCAAGGCAGGTAATGTCTTAGGATGAACTTCGTTAATCACTTTTTGTGCATCTTTGCTTAATAAACTGACATAGATAGGATGCTTTGGCATTAACTCAGCGATAAAGACTTTTTTACCAATACCGGTTAAGTAATCGGCTGTTGGAAAGTCCATCGAAAAGAAATGCTCTTCTAACCAATTCCAAAAAGGAGATCGTCCTTCTTCATCAGATATACCACGCATCTCAGCGATAACTGTGTCTGCAAAGCGCTCGTGATGTTCAGCCATAAACAAAAAGCGACAACGAGACAGAAAACGGCCATTTTTATTTTTTCGGTGACTCTCACCCAAAAACAAAGTACAAATTTCAGATGCACCCGTGTAGTCATTACACAGTGACAATGTTTCTACGGTATTATAAATGCCTAACTCACGAGAGTTATGGACGACTTTACCTAAATGATAATGGTAAAAAGCATCTTCTAAACCTACAGCGGCTTCAATACCACTTGTACCAACAACCTGACCCGTGTCAGTATCTTCCATTACAAACAGATAACCTTCGCTAGACGGGTGCGACACATCTTTATCGAAAGAATACTCAGAATGAGCGATACGTTGCTTTAATAAGCCTTCATTGACAGGTAGTGATGTAAAACCGTGTCCTGATTCTATCGCAATACGATGTAAAGAGTCATAATCGCTCGCTTGAATAGGGCGTATAATAATCATAGAAAGATCTCATTTTTTACAAAGAAAAATGAAATTGCAGTCATTTTAGAAAAATAACTACAATTTCAACGGTGTAATTGTTTTATTAACGTAATTTAACAATGACTATTTTGCTAGTTTAGCAACAGCTTTTTCAAAACGCGCTAAGCCTTCATCGATATCAGCATCTGGAATAACTAATGAAGGAGCAAAACGAATAATGTTTGCGCCAGCAACTAAGGTCATAACACCTTCTTCTAAAGCAGCGTTTAAAAAGTCTTTTGCTTTGCCATGATACTGCTCGGTTAGTACCGCACCAATTAACAAGCCTTTACCACGAATTTCTTTAAATACTTTATGCTTAGCATTAATTGCGTTTAAACCTGCAACGTAGCGTTTTGCTTTTTCTTTTACACCATTTAAAATTTCTGGCGTATTAACCGTATCAAATGCGGCTTCAGCTACAGCACAGGCTAATGGGTTACCACCATAAGTACTACCGTGAGTACCTATTTTAAGGTGTTTAGCAAGTTCGGTTGTTGTTATCATCGCGCCGATTGGAAAACCACCACCTAATGCTTTTGCGGTTGTTAAAATATCAGGTACAACATTTAGACCCATATAAGCATATAAGTCGCCAGTACGGCCAACACCTGTCTGTACTTCATCAAAGATTAGTAAAGCGTTATGTTGATCACAAAGTTCACGCACACCTTCAATGAACTCTTGTGTAGGAGAAACTAAACCGCCTTCACCTTGTAATGGTTCAATCATTATGGCACAAGTTTTATCAGACATAATTGCTTTTAGTGCTTCTAGGTCGTTGTAGTCAACGTGATCTATATCACCAGGCTTAGGGCCAAAACCATCTGAATAAGCTTTTTGTCCACCAACAGTAACGGTAAAGAAAGTACGGCCGTGAAAACCTTGATTAAATGCAATAATTTGTGTTTTGCCTGCGCCATGAACATCAAGTGCCCAGCGACGAGCTAATTTAAGGGCTGCTTCATTTGCTTCAGCGCCCGAGTTGGCAAAGTAAACTTTATCTGCAAAAGTATGATCAACCATTTTTTTAGCTAAACGTAAAGCGGGTTCATTCGTCATTACGTTAGATAAGTGCCAAATTTTATCAGCTTGGTCTTTTAATGCGCCAACCAATGCTGGGTGACAATGGCCTAAACAGTTAACCGCAATACCGCCAGCAAAATCAATAAATTCACGGTCTTGTTGATCCCAAACACGAGAGCCTTTACCACGTACAGGGATTACCGTTGACGGCGCATAGTTAGGTACCATTACGTCATCAAATAATTTACGGTCTACAGGAAAATGGTTAGTCATTGTTCACACCTCAAGTTATTAAACACTGCTGTGCAGTGTATCTTGGCATTACCGCAAAATAGCTCAGCAGGTAAAAACCTTATATTAGTTTATTTTTCAGCAGACATAAAAATGATGAAGCTAAAAATTAGGCGCTAAGTATGACAGAGAAAACAAGTACTGTCTTGCTCAAAATGACTGCAGACCTTATAAAACAAAGGCTTGCCATGTTTTATTCAGTATAGATGCATAACTATATAAAGAGAGTTTTATAGGCTTACTAACGGAATTGCTCGTGAGGTAACGAACACAGTGGGTTATTAACAATAGGTAAACTTTTCATAATTAATCAAAAATTATTTAAAATTTAATTTTATGTGATCAATGTCGCTTTTCTTTAATAAATTGATCTCTTGTGGCGTGATTCGTACTGTTGTTAACAGTAACTTAGCTTCATCATTACTGATTAAATCATCTTTAGCTAAGCTTCTAAAAGCAACATACGCTTTTGCTTTGGTGACTATTTGCGCTAGTGGGCACATTTTTTCTAATGTTTCTGTGTAGGCAAGATCAAATATAGCTTCGGTAATTTGCAAGCGGTCTAGACGCATCAACTCCACTAAATCTGCTGATATCTTGCTACTGCGTGTTATTAGCTGTTCGATTAATAAGTCTGGTGAAGCGTCAAAGGCAACTAATGTATCATGAAGTTTTTTATCTTTATTCTCGTAAGCAGCTTTTAATTCTGCGGTATGTAACTCACTGTAAGTGGTTAAAAAGCAGCGAGAAACAGCGATTAGTCCTAGGTGACTAAACATGCCAGCAGCAAAAGCCGAAAATTCATCCATACCTGCTTTTTTAGCCAATACTGAGGAAGACATGGCAACAGCCAAACTGTCATTCCAAAGTTTTCTTTTCATTAACGTGTAAGGAGCCGTGCTATTAGGTAACCAATGTTTGAGCATAAAGGTTGGCATGACTAACTTTAAATTGTCTAAGCCGATATAACTTAATGCTAAACTTGCGTCAGTAACTTGGACATCGGCCCGTTTACGATACTGTGGTTTATTGACCAGATTAATTAGCTCATTTGCTAACCAAGGTAATGATTTAGCTAAAGGAATAATACGATTAATCGAAGCGGCGCGCACTGACAGTATTTCCATAATACTGGGAATGGCATCTTCAATTTTTAATATTTTGTTGTAGAGGTTTTCTTTGTTATCAAATTTTTTGTTTACTTCAGTTGTCACATGGGTAAAAAATTTAGCCATGACTTGCTCAGTAAAGAAACTTTCTCCGTGGGCCTGAATGATTTTATTTTTATTTGCTTCTTCTTCAACCGCAAGTAATTCTCTGCGGCGATTAGCTTGTTCGCTGTTTTGATGGACAGCAACAGACACTTTTCCACTTTGCTTTTCAGCAAAGCCTTTACTGATCATTAAGCTCATCGCTCTTTTATATATTGGGGCGACTAGGTCGTTGTTTTCAAATATCTGCATGAGCTAATAGGGTGTTTTCCAATAAAGTTGAACTTGAATAGTCTTTATCGGCGACATACACAAAAGTATGAATGATGACAAATGAGAGTGATCGCCTGACGCTAATTTTTTTGTTTTATTTGCAGTGAGTAATAAAGTTATTCAGTAACATCATGCCTTGTTCCGTTAAAATCGATTCAGGATGAAATTGTACACCTACAATAGGCAATGTTTTATGGGCTAAGGCCATAATTTCATTGTTTTTACCCTGTTCATCTTTGCTCCAAGCCGTTACTTCAAGGCAATCAGGCAAAGTGTCTTTATTAACAATTAATGAATGATAGCGGGTCACAGTTAAAGGGTTATTTAATTGATGGAATAAGCCACTTTCGTTATGTTTTATTCTACTTGTTTTCCCATGCATCACGACAAGTGCTTTTTCAATACTTGCACCAAAGTGTTGTGCAATGCACTGATGACCTAAACAAACACCTAAAATTGGCACTTTACCGGCAAAGTGTTTAACTATCTCTAATGATAATCCCGCTTCATTTGGAGAACATGGACCTGGAGAAATAACAATATACTGGGGTGATAGTACCCTAATTTCAGCTAAAGTTATTCGGTCATTTCGTGCAACGACGACCTCTTGCCCTAATGCTTGGAAGTAATGTACTAAATTAAAAGTAAAAGAGTCGTAATTGTCGAGCATTAATAACAAAATAGTCCCTTGGGTAGGAAGATAATAAACGCGGCTATTCTAATCGCTCATCATTGACAATTCATTATATATTTCTACTTTGCTGCTTTGCTGTTGTTTTTGTTGGTTTTTTAATAACATAACAGACACCCCACATAAAAAAGGCTGATACTTACGTAACAGCCTTTAATTAAGATGATGTTCAAGCGTAAGTTTCTAGAACTTAGTTGCAACTTGTATCCATAGTTTGCTGGTATCCGTACTCAATTCATCAGCACTGTAACGGGCAAATTTTACCAGTAAGTCGTAATCCTTTTTAAAGGTATAGGCGGCGACAAGATCTAATTCTGTACCATAGTCTATATTGCCTTCATTTGCCGCTAGGTCATGGAATGTTGCCGCTAACTTAACTCCAGCCAATTTTGTTTTAACGCTAATGTATGTATCTTCAACACCATTTGGCATGCCAGTACTGCTACCCGTATTTAAGAATTTATCTGAAAAACCTTGGAATTTATGTAAGGTCGCAAAAGGTGTACTAAATGCTGCTTTAGCGTTATCACTGCCTAAAACCTCAATGCCTGCTAATAATGTAACTTGACCTAAGTCAGTGGCTATCTCAGCATTGTAGTAGTTAGCATCGTAATTTACGGGGTTATCACCGGCGTCGCTTTGCATTGCTGCACTTAAGTTAACACTTACCGCGCCAAATTTACCATTGTAAAGAGCGCCGAAGGTGCTTGAAGACATTGCATGTGCTCTATCAAAGTCTAATACATAGGCAAATGCTGATATTTTGTGTTCGGTATTAATTTTGTAGGCAGCATTCGCAAAATGAAAAGCACCTGAAAGATCGTCACCTTTTTTGTCATCGCCAAAAATGCGGTTTGCGTTATAGATGTAGCTGTAATCGAGGGAAAGTGCAGCGCTTGCGGTATATTCAATACGGTAACCGTCATAGGTTTGTTCATTTTGACGCCAGCCAACACCACCAATAAAACGCTGATTATTATGTAAAATACGTTGGCGACCTGCTGTTAATTTAACTTTTTCGCTATTGTATTGTAAAAAAGCCTGGTTAACGTCGGTTATTTCAGGGTCAGCAACGACAGCATCACTGCCAGAGTAATCAAAGGTTAAGTCATTATAATCATCAACAATGGCGGTTACATTATCAACCTCAAGGCCTAACGACCATTTTTTATAATTGCCTGTTTGTAGGGTTAGACGAGACTTTATTGTTAACGCTGTTGCATCTTTATCTGTGGTGCCATTTGCACCGTCTTCATCGACACCTTCATAGCGGGCGCGTAAGCTCACATTTACTTTACTGTCTGTTAGTGCTTTTTTAATACCTGAATTGAATGCCGCATCGTCTGCCATAGCAAAAGGCGCAGAAATAATAGAACCGGTAATTAAAGCCAGTGATAATTTTGTTTTCGTAAATTTCATCGTGTATATCCTATCTATTTTATGTATGTATCTTTTGGCTCGACACACGTTATTGCGACCAAACAAGGAGGTCACACACAGTGGCGTTATTTAATATGGTTTAATGTTTATTTCTTGAGAACTAATTAATGGGCTGATTTTGTCACTTTGCTAAAATGCAAAGTTTGATTTAAATCAAGTTGTGATTTTGTCTAATGATGCAGCTGTTTTATTGTTGATTTACATCAAACATTAGCTTGATACTGTTAGAGCGGATTAAAAGTAGAATGATAAAATGCTAAATACATAGCAGATAAAATATAGTAAAGAGGATTGAATTATCTCAGCGCTAAAGTAAAGCATATCTGCTTATCAACGCTTTTTCATACAAGGTGGGTTATAAAAAAATGGATAGTCGTTAAAAAGAGAACGGTATCAATTGCCGTTCACTTTAGTCACGTTACGATATATGTATCAAAGGTTTATCGGGAATTATTTTTCAATAAAAGCGGTTGCTTATTATCTTTTTGCTAACACTAAGTCTGATTGTGGCACTGAGCTACAAGCTAAAACAAAGCCTTGTTCTTTCTCATCGTCACTTAAACCGTCGTTAGCTAATTGTTTAACATCACCATCGATCAGTTTTATTTTACAACGACCACACATGCCACCACGACATGAATAGGGGAGTAGCATTCCTGCTGATTCACCTTGTTCTAAAATAGAGTCTTTTGTGTTGCCAATAACGTTTTTGTTCCATGACTCAAAGTTTAAATTAACTTTTCCTTTACGCATTTTTTTTGGCTCCTTGTTAACACTGGCTTGTGCAGTCGTTTTTTTGTTAGCTGTTTTTGTTGTTGGTTTGGCAATAAATATAGGTGGATTTTGCTTCTTTAAAATAACAATTTCATCACCTTGCTGAATACTTCCTTGATTAAGCGCAATTAAATTTTGCCCAAACATCACATCTCCACTGGCCACTTGTCGGTAGTTTATTAAGGTTGTTAGCGGTTCTTGCTGTGGATGATTTTCGGCATTGTTAGGGTTCACTGTAGTGAAAATACAACGTGAACAAGGCTTAGTTACTTCAAATTCAACCTCGCCAATACGAATATGCTGCCAAGTGTCTTCGGCGTAGGCATCGCAGAGGTTAGCCACAATATTAGGTCTGAATTGTTTCATGGTAATCGCAGGGATTGATTGTTGAGTTAGCCGGTTATTTAAATCATCGAGTGAGGCTTGAGAGGTAAGCAATAGTGGATAACCGTCAGCAAAGGCAATTTTTTTATGACTTTTGCTAACTAAACGCTGTGATTTTTTACCAAAATAAAGAAGCTGGCAAGGTTTTTTTAGGAATTGGCTGAACCATAAATCAAAATTTTCATGGCCATACTGTGCTTGTATTTCATCTTGCCATACCGTTACTTTTTTATAAATGGGTGACAATTCTTGATAAAGTAGATGCAGCGCTGGCATATCTGGAGCGGTTAATATTAAGCCCTGTGCAGATAAATTAACCTTAATAAGGCAAAGTGTTGGTTCAGTGCGGGCGGTTATAAATTGGCCATTCTTATCTGTTATGACAAAACGGCGGTCAAGGCTCAAGCCCAAGTCATCAACCCAACTAGTCGATAATGAAATACCAGCAGCCGATTTAATCGGGTAAATATGAAGTGATTGTAGTGAAGGTGATCGCACGTCGCATCCTTTAATTTAGTATGGCTATGCATACTTACTAAATTAACAAGGCATTGCAATGCCTTTTTACTATCTTATCAGGTATATTATCAGAGATTATTTTGATCTTATTTTTATTACTGGTTACCACAGCATTGCCAAGGTAACCAAGCTTTAACGGACATAACATGCATATTCACATTTTAGGTATTTGCGGCACATTTATGGGCGGTATCGCCGCTATTGCAAAACAGCTGGGGCATCGTGTTTCAGGTTGCGATGCTAATGTTTATCCGCCAATGAGCACACAACTTGAACAATTAGGTATTGAGTTAAAACAAGGCTACTTAACAGAACATTTAAAAGATGAGCCTGATTTAGTGATTGTTGGCAACGCCATGTCACGCGGCAATGTTATGGTTGAATACGTACTCGATAGAAATATCGACTACACGTCTGGCCCGCAGTGGTTATTAGATAATGTTTTAAAAGACCGTTGGGTCATCGCTATTTCGGGTACTCATGGCAAAACTACCACTAGCTCTATGGTTGCCTGGATCCTAGAGTATGCTCATATGAAACCGGGTTTCTTAATTGGTGGTGTACCACAAAATTTTGATTGTTCGGCACGTTTAGGTGACGCCCCCTTTTTTATCATTGAAGCCGATGAATACGATACCGCCTTTTTTGATAAGCGCTCTAAGTTTGTTCATTATCGTCCGCGCACCTTAGTGATTAATAACATGGAGTTTGATCACGCTGATATTTTTAATGACTTATCTGATATACAACGCCAATTTCATCATCTTATTCGTATGGTGCCAAGTAACGGCCTAGTGTTGTCACCCAAAAATGAATCAGCCATCACTGAAACTTTAGCGCAAGGTTGTTGGACACCCACAGAATTTAGTGTCGACAATGAATTTAGTAAATCTGGCTGGTATGCAGAAAAGCTTACTGGCGATGGTAGTGAGTTTATTGTCTACTTTAAGGATGAAATACAAGGCACAGTAAAATGGAACTTAATTGGTGATTTTAATATCGATAACGGTTTAATGGCTATTGCCGCTGCTCGACATGCCGGCGTTCCTAGCCATGTTGCTATTGATGCACTGGCTGAGTTTATTAATACCAAAAGGCGTTTGGAGCTGCGCGGTGAAGTAGGGAAGGTACGTGTATTTGATGACTTTGCCCATCATCCTACCGCTATTGCTAAAACGTTAGCCGGTGTTCGAGCGAATGTAAGTGCTAACGGTGAAGGCGATCAATCATGTCGAGTAATCGCGGTATTAGAACCAAGATCAAACACCATGAAATCAGGTATTCATAAAGACACCCTTCCAGCATCATTAGCTCAAGCAGACGTTGTCTATTTATTTCAAGACGAGCAAGTGCAATGGTCAGTAAATACACTGATTAAAGAATGCCGACAGCCGTGTTTTGTTGAGACAGATATAGATGTTTTAGTGAGTCATATCGTTAACAACTCACAAGCAGACGATACTATCGTTGTGATGAGTAATGGTGGATTTGGCAATATTCACCAAAAAATATTAGATCAATTAGCAAAGAAAGGATAGTTATGAACGAGTTTCGAGAAAAAATTACTGTCGCAATTACCGGCGCATCTGGTGCTCCCTATGCATTAAGATTAATCGAATGTTTAGTTGCTGCGAATGTACAAATTTATGTTTTATGTTCAAGCGCAGCACGAGTTGTTCTTGACACAGAAGTTGGCATTAAAATACCGGGTTCACCTGACGGCGCCACTCAATTTCTCAGTGAAAAATTTAAGGCAAAACCTTCACAAATCACAGTCTTTGGCAAAGAACAATGGTTCTCTCCCGTGGCTTCTGGCTCTGCTGCCCCTAAAAAAATGATTGTCTGTCCTTGTTCAACGGGCACATTAGCCGCTATTACCTTAGGTATGAGTGACAACTTGATTGAGCGTGCTGCCGATGTTGTTATTAAAGAAAGAGGGCAGTTGATTTTAGTGGTACGAGAATCACCTTTTTCTACCATACACTTACAAAATATGCTGACACTTTCACAAATGGGCGTTACTGTCATGCCAGCGGCACCTGGCTTTTATCATCACCCCAAGTCGATTAATGATTTAATTGATTTTATGGTGGGCAGAATGTTGGATCATTTAGGTATTGAACAAGCGATTATTCCGCGCTGGGGTTATCAGCTTTAATGTTTACTTGTGGTGTTTGGCTTTTATTCTCTGTTTTACAATTGGGATCGATCTCTTTGCGGTGAATATCGCAAGGAGTTGATTGACCATTAATTATAATTTTTTGTCGACCATTGCTCATTGACACAGAGCCACAAGAAAATAAAAAAAGTATCAGTAAAGTAGATAATAACTTTTGCATATTTTTGCTCTAGAATCCTATGTGAAATCAGTATAAGTTATTTAAATAAGTTAGAACAGTTTTCAGGTGAGGCTGCCATTAACGTAACCGTTTTACCACTTCGCACTTTTACACAACTTACTGATTCAGGAATTTTTTGCTTTTGAATGACATCAAATTCACCTTGGATGGCGGAATTTAGATGGTACTGAAAAGCATCATTACTCCCTTCAAATAAAGCGGTAAATAACCCAAAAACTAATGCCCCAGCGATGGTCCCTGCAATCATATCTTTATGGTTACCGTCAAGTTCGCCTAATAAGCCAATGCCAGCACCGGTAATAATACCTGTTTTGACCTCTGAAGATAAAGTTACCGGAGTAACCGACGCAATAGTCGCATAAAATTCTTTAATTATTTGGTGTTGCTCTGCTCGGTCAACCCCATGGCTTGCACATCCGGCAAATAGTAAAGCGCTAAGTAATAATCTTTTCATGGTGTTTTCTCAATAATTTATTGTGCATATAATAAGGAGGGCACAAGGAGTATGAAAAGATGTTACCGAGAGTTACAAGCCAAAAATATTTAAAAATTGTATGTTAATTGTTTACGGTGGCTTACATAATTTTACGTTTTCAAAAAAATTATAGGTAAGGCGTTAATAGGATATTGCTTATGCCAAGTTTGGGGTAATAGGCCTGAAAAATTCTCCGGCTTGATTAGATAACCCCAAACGGTATTGAGTTCGCCTGGGGATTTAAACCATAGTGAACTTATTGATAAAATACTCAAATGGGATGAATGGCATTATAGTTTAAATACCTCACCTAAAATCGTTGTATTAGATACACGCACCCAGCGATGGTACTCTGAAAGTAATGCCGGCAAACCTTCTGGCTTAATGGACTGGCAGTCATTATCAGCCCTACAGCAAGCGTTAATTAATGAGCCTAATATTATCATGGTCTCTGCTGCACCTATTTATGGGGTTAAGTTGATTGAAACTATTCAGCGTATTTTTACTTTTTGGGGAAAGCCTTTAGCAGTAGATGCTGAAAACTGGATGGCACACTCTGGCACAGCTAATGTGATGTTAAATATTTTTAGACACAATAAAACACCGCCTAATTTTATTATTCTTTCAGGTGATGTGCACTATTCTTTTGTTTATAAAGTGACTCACCGTTTTCGTCGTAACAGCTAAAAAATATTACAAGTCACCTGTAGCGGTTTAAAAAATGAATTTCCAGCCGCTTTATTACATACCTTAGAAAGGCTAAATAAATATTTGTATGCGACTTATTCACCGCTTAACTGGTTTACAAAAAGAAGGCGGATGAAGGTCCGTGTGAGAAGGCCTAATTACATTGATTCAGCTAACGATGTAACTTTATTTAATGGCAGTGGTATTGGCTTGTTGACCTTAAGCGAAGATAACCAAACCATCACCACAGAAATCATTACAACAAAAGGAAAAGTTGTTCGCTTTGAGCAACTCTTGTAATACGGCAAAAAGCGACAAGCAACTTGAACTCAGCATTGAACAACTATTTGATTAGTTATTGATTAGTTGATACTTTATATTCAGTTTAGGCATAAACGTTAATGTAAAATGGAATTTATCTAATGGCTATTTATCAAAGAATCTTTATAGTAGGGTTACTTTTTTTACTCGTATCGTGTAGTCCAACGAAACATAGCCAAGCCTTGCAGGCATATCAGCAAGCTAAGCAAGAACTCAACCTCACTCACTCAATCACCGCATTAAAAAAACTGGTTCAACTAAAACCCTCACAATACCAAGCTGAATTAACGCTTGCCGAAAAAGCGCAAGATAAATTAATAGCGGCACAAGTTCACCTTGCTCAGGGCGATTACTATTTAGCTTATCTGTTAAGTCATGATTCTCATCAGCACTTCCCCAGTACCGAAAATAAAAAAGTATTAATACAGGCAGCTAAAAAGTTAGTGCCGATAATAAAAATAATGCAATTTATTAGCGAATCATTTACTAGTCGGCCAACAGATCTACCTGAAATTTATCAGGAATGTCTTAATCGACCTGTTGATGACTGGGACTTAATAAAGGTTAATAGCGTGATCAACCAGTTAACGCAAAGTAAAGCCAAATTAACCAAAGCGCTAAGTCGAATAAACAGCAGTGACCTCGAGTCAATACTACCAACAGGGTTTGCATTACAGCGTGGAATTAAAGCCCAACTAACGCTCATTGAGCGCGAGAGAGATTATCTACCTAAGCTCGCTAAGCACCTAAGTGCAAAGTTACTGATAGATTTAAATAAATCATTAACAGATAACACCATCGAACTGTTATCTATGTTTGACTCTGAAACGGCAAAAAGTAATAGCCAAGCCACTTTTATTGGCGCTAGAACAAATTACTCGTCCTATAAAAACCTAGTGGTTAACCTGTCTTTAGCGACAAACTTAGCTTCCGGTGATCGCCATGCAAGTTGGTATCAAGCATGGCAAACTATGGAGAGTGAGGTCCTTGATCCACAAGGTTTATTTTTAAATTATCCTCTTCAAGCAGAGCTAAGAAGTAAAAATATAAACCGCCACATCAATGTTAACGTTACTGAACCTTTACAAGCAAAGGTTGAAAGTATTGATATTAATGATTTTTATTTACGCTACCCTGCCATCAATGCACTGACCAAAAAGTTAGTAATTGATAAAGCTATTTTATTATAAATATAAGTTCTTCATGAATTATAGCGGAGTTACCTTAATGCACGTTTTTCTAAAAATAGTTACCTTTAGTTGTTTTTTACTCTTTTCCTTGTTTGCTTTTTCAGCCGTTGAGGAAGTCGTACTGCCACCTATTCTTGACTACTACCCTAATTGTGAATACCAAATCATTAAAGAAACGAGTGTTATTGGTATGGCTAAAGCGCAGCAAATGGCTAAAACTACCAAGAGATTATTAAATCAATTACAACAAAAAGCGATAGATGCTGGCGCCAATGGTGTCATTATCATCGATAAAAAAATAGAAGATATTAACGTTTTAGATGAAAAGGGTGGGCAACAACAAATACGTTTTTTTGCTAAGCTAATTGTGCAGTGTCAACAGAAAAAAGTAGCCGATGAAATGGGCACTCCAAATGTCATCCATCAAAGATTTACCGCTTATAATCATGACGGTGTTAAAGCAAAAAGTATGATGACCTTCAAATTGACTTCTGCTGACTCTAGAGTTGGCCGGCCTGAAGTTATCAATACTGAGGTATCTTTGGCCAACGGTCTTTATGGCGTAAAGTTGGGCGATAGCTATCAACAAGTCATCAAAAAATTTGGTGAGCCTAATGTGCAATTAACCTTGCTGGCTGATGAGTTGATTATAGGTTACGGAAGACACCATTGGTTGCATTTTCAATTGGATAAATTAGTAAAGGTACAAAGTACTTTGCCATATTTATCAGCCAGTATTTTGAATAAAATTCCTTTACTTGATTTTTTTGATGCCAATGCTTGGAAGATCAACAATAAGGTCGGTCGAAAAGCACTTTTAAAGGACGTTTATCCTGCATTAGCGTTAGATAAACCTTTAAATGAAAAGAATCAATTAGTCTTAAATAGCCAAGACAAGGTGCTAACACTAAATTTTATTGCCAGTAAAAATTCTCATACCAATGAAAAGAAATATACGTTGGGTGGCTTCTCTATGGAGCAAAGCAACTATAAAGAAAGTCGTATGCTGCCTTTTGATGATCAAGTGATTCAAAACGAGGCAATTACACAAGCGTATTTAGCCCTAGTATCAAACAAAGAAATAAATGTTAATAACCTTGCAGAGCAGCTTGGTGAAGCTAAAGGGCGGATAGTATTGCCAAGAGGGATCACTATCAATCTTTATAACCAACATTTAATGTTAAAGGTAAACACTACTGAACTTGTTGAAATTCATTTGTTGGAAGAAGTCTTTATAAACGATAACGCTAATTCAAAAGCTACTATTTGGGCTTTGGGGGATTTTATTCAAGGGGGATCATTTGAACAACTTCAAAAGTCCTTTCCTGACGATGCCTATGAAAGTAATTATGGTATCGAAATACCGTCGGTAGGGTATTCGTTATTTTTGCTCTTTGATGATTATAATAAGGGAAAACCGTTATATGAAGCGGTAATTAGCATATATTAATTACAGTCTTTAATGAGTCGTTAAAAATCAATATTTGCTAATTTCACTGAAGTTCTGTTTTAGTAAACTCAGTGAAATTAGCTGCAGCGATTAGTCGCTAATAGATCAAGTTACCCGAGTAACTTGCCTAAACCTTGCGTTAATACTTGTTTTGCGTCTTGCCCTTGTGGAGTGTCTAAGTAGCTTTGAGCACTAGATACAAAGCTGCTTATCATTTCTGGATTTAAACCTAATGCTTCAAATTGCTTTTTTATATCATTAATAGACTTTAATGAATCGCTGTATTGTGAAGCTTTGTCAAGTAAACCGCTTAAGCCTTTGCCAGAGCTAAGTTCGCTAATATCAGGCATTTGACTAACAAGTCCATCGACACCCGGTAATGATTTAGCTAACTGACTAAACTGTTCTGTTGAAACATTACTTTTTACGTAATTAAAAATAGCACCCATACCGCCAGCTGCTTGTTCAGTATTAACATTTAATGAATTTGTTAATTGTTCAACTAAACCTTCAGTGCTTGGCAATTTTACACTTTGCTCTTCAACTTCGCCCATTCCAACAAAGCTTTTTAAGCTATCAAACCAGCTAGTTTCCTGTGCCATAGCCGAACTGCTTAATGTTGAAATAGTTAATAAAATGATAATTTTTTTCATGGGGGATTTCCGTAATGATTAAAAGTTATTAATAAATTAAGGTAATTGTACGACATTTTACAGTTTAATAGGAGCAAATATATCGGTTAAATTGCTAGAAATTCACAACCAAAGAATAAGTTTTGAAGAGAGTTTAACTATTTATACAAGCGTGTTTATTCTTTACAGGACTTAACCATTGCCTATGTTCATAAGGCCTATTAACGCGATACTTTTCTTTAGGCAATAAAAAAGCCTTACAAAGTGTAAGGCTTGAATTGCTCGCTGTAGGTCTAGTTTATACTAGCTTCTTTTTAGTTATTTCTTTTATTATTATTATTTTTATTTGTGTACTTCTTTAACGCGGGGCAATTTATAACAAAGCGAAAAAGCTAACGCAACAACTTTAATAGAGCATTTATACCACGATTTTTTTCGTATAAAGTAACTTTTGTTACAATTAATTATATTTATTGAAATTAAGTGACTGATTACTAATCGCTTATTGTTTTTATATCATAAATAGATCTAATTATTACAGCAACGAATTGATTTAGAACATAGACCCAAAAAATTGCTAATGGTAGAATGCGCGCATATAAAAATGGGAAGATACTTCATGACTGAATTAAAAAACGATACTTACTTACGCGCGCTTTTGCGTCAGCCTGTAGATTACACACCAGTATGGATGATGAGACAAGCAGGGCGTTACTTACCTGAATACCGTGAAGTTCGCAAAAACGCTGGCGATTTTATGTCGGTATGCCGCGATGCTGATCTTGCATGTGAGGTTACCATTCAGCCGTTACGTCGTTTTCCGCTTGATGCCGCCATTTTATTTAGCGATATTTTAACTATTCCTGACGCTATGGGCTTAGGCTTGTATTTCGAAACAGGGGAAGGGCCGAAATTTGAGCGTCCTATAACCTGTAAAGCTGATGTAGAAAAAATAGGCATACCCGATCCAGAAGTAGAATTACAATATGTAATGAATGCGGTACGTACTATTCGTAAAGAATTAAAGGGCGAAGTACCTCTGATTGGTTTTTCAGGTAGTCCATGGACATTAGCGACTTATATGATTGAAGGAGGTAGTTCAAAAGCCTTTACCAAAATCAAAAAAATGATGTTTGCTGAGCCAAAAACATTACACATGCTATTAGATAAGTTAGCGGATTCAGTGATTTCTTATTTAAATGCACAAATTGCTGCCGGCGCGCAATCTGTTATGGTCTTTGATACATGGGGTGGTGTGTTATCACCACGTGATTATAACGAATTTTCATTACAGTACATGGCTAAAATTGTTGATGGTTTAACTCGTCACAATGAGGGGCGTAAAGTACCGGTAACCTTATTTACTAAAAATGGCGGTATGTGGTTAGAGTCTATTGCGGCAACGGGTTGTGATGCAGTAGCGCTTGATTGGACCATAGATATTGAAAATGCTAAAGCCCGTATTGGCGACAAAGTTGCTTTACAAGGTAATATGGATCCTTCAATGCTTTACGCGCCATTACCTCGTATTGAGCAAGAAGTTGACAAAATTCTTGCCGGCTTTGGTGACGGTGGTACTGGACATGTCTTTAATTTAGGTCATGGTATACATCCTGATGTGAACCCAGAACATGCGGGCCACTTTATAGAATCAGTACACCGTTTAAGTAAGCCTTACCATAAGTAATATAGCCATAGTTAAGCAATAAAGTATAAAGGAGCCTTGTGCTCCTTTATAATAATGAGCTAACTCATTGCTAGTATTTTATTTCATCTAGTGGATATTTTGCTTAAATATCGTCATTATACAGAGTAAATCTATTACTCTCACCTCAAGTTGTAATGTATGACAGACCCTTTAAATAACGAACTTGATAAGCTGAACGAGAGCGATAGCTTGCTAGCAAAGGAAACCATTTCTTTGCTAGGCAAGTACCGTAAGCTCGAAGCTCGTTATACTGCACTTTTTAAGTTAAACCAGTTATCTCATGACTGTGCAGATTTAAGTATGTTTTATGGTCAAGTTCACCAATCCATTGCATCAGTGATGAGAGCTGAAAATTTTTATATTGCCCTTTATGACCAAACCCTTTCAACGTTAGAGTTCGTTTATGATGTCGATGAAAAAGATGATTATCCTCTAGGTAAGTCACCCCTTGAAGCATTTGCAGGTTCTATGACTTGCTATGTTATTGAAACGGCTAAATCACTCTTGGCGACCCCTGAAATTGTGACTGAATTAGAAGCTAATAATTCAATTAAACGTATTGGCTCCGATAGTACTGACTGGCTTGGTGTACCATTACTTAATGATGGTGTTGTTATTGGCGTTATGGCCGTACAAAGTTATTCCGAAGCACTCCGTTACCAAGTAGATGACCTTGAGCTAATGGAATTTACCGCTCAGCATATAGTTACCGCTATGACCCGTTTACACGACCATGAGCGTTTACAAAATGCGGTAAATTCTCGCACTCGCGAATTAATGAAGCAAATTAGAGAACGAGAAAAATCAGAACTATTGCAAGAGTCACTTTTCAAAATATCAGAGTTAACTAATGATGCTACGCTCCATATTGATGAATTTTATTCGATGGTTCATAATATTGTTGGTCAGTTAATTAACGCACAAAACTTTTATATTACTAAATATGATCAACATTCAAAAACACTAACTTTTGTTTATTATTTAGATCAAAACTCTACCAATGCAGCCGTCGACTCGCAGCCTAGGGTATTAGGGAATGGCTTTACCGAATATATTATTCGTACCGGTGAAACTCAATTACTTAATTACCCGAAAATGTATGCCTTGTATCAACAAGGTGAGACAAAAGAGCCACAAAAAGAAACTAAATCTTGGCTGGGCGTGCCATTAATACATTCAGGTGTAGTGTTGGGAGCAATGGTCTTACAAAGTTATAATTTAGCAACAACCTTTACCGAACAAGATGCCGAGCTATTGAAATTTGTTTCTCAGCATGTTGCATCAGCGATTCAAAGACGTGACATATTAGAAGTTGAACGACAGTCTCATATCCTTCTAGAGCAGCAGGTTAAGCTGCGAACTGTGGCATTAGAAGACGAAATCAAGCAAAGAAAACAAGCTGAAGAGAAGTTACAACATACGGCGTCGCACGATATTCTAACCGGTTTACCTAACCGTACTTTATTTATTAATTTATTAAACCACGCTATCGCCTGTCATAAACGAAAAGCAGATCTTAAATTTGCTGTGTTGTTTTTAGATCTTGACCGTTTCAAAGTCGTTAATGATAGCTTAGGCCACCATGCCGGTGACTTACTTTTACAAGAAATAGCCAAAGAGTTAAAAGTACTGGTCAGAGACAAAGACACTGTTGCTCGATTAGGTGGTGATGAATTTGTTATCTTGATTGAAGACCTCGAATCTAATCATGAAGCTTATGATATTGCGCAACGTATCACTGATTTTTTAGCGACGCCCTTTACTATTGAAAATCAAAGTATTTTTATTGGCACAAGTATTGGCGTGTTGTTTAATAATGAACGTTATGACAGTGCTGATATTATGCTCAGGGATGCTGATACCGCCATGTATCATGCAAAAGATAAAGGTAAGGGACGTTATGAAGTGTTTGATTCTAGTATGCAGAAAAAAGTGCAACATGCCCTGGAATTAGAAGCCGATATTCGTGACGGCATAGCCAATAGTGAATTTTCTCCTTACTTTCAACCTATCGTTGATTTAAAAACTGAAACTGTTGTTGGTTTTGAAGCACTGGCGCGTTGGCAGAGCAATAAGCGTGGTTTTGTTTATCCCGATGATTTTATCCCGTTAGCTGAAGAAACGAATTTAGTCATGGCGATTGATTTTCTTATTCTGGAAAAGTCTTGTCTACAGTTAAAACAGTGGGAAGCAATCTGTGGTCGTAACGATTTATATGTGAGCTGTAACCTCTATGGTAATCACTTTTTTAGTGCAACCCTGCCCGCAGATATTGAAGAAATAATTCAACGTGTGGGCATTAAACCTAGCCAACTAAGAGTCGAATTAACTGAGCGTGCTTTATTAGAAAATAGTGATTTAGTGCTAGAGAATATGAATACTTTAAAAGTGCTAGGCGTTAAAATTCTGCTTGACGATTTTGGTACCGGTTATTCAAGTCTTAGCTACTTACATCGTTTTCCTATTGATGTGCTGAAAATTGATCGCTCATTTATTAACAACGCTCATGAACATGATAATCATCAAGCAATCATAAAAACAATTATAGATTTAGCTACTAATTTGAATATGGGCACGGTTGGAGAAGGTATTGAAAACTTAGCCGATGCCGAACTACTAACGGCTATGGCGTGTCGGTATGGCCAAGGCTATTATTATGCTAAGCCTATGGCTGCGGCTGATTCTGAAAAATATTTACTCAAGTAGTTTATCTAAATAATACCACCACACCTTATTGGTATTAACAGTACTTTTCCCTTTGACCTGTCAGGTTTAATTGCCATTAGTGTTAACCAATAACTTTGTCACTATACTAGCGTTTTATTTTTACAATCATTATAGTGACGGTCGATATAAATCTACCGATCTTAAAAAAAAATTAAGCCATAATATGAAAAAACCAATGAAATTTAAATTAATAGCCAGCGTAAGTTTATTAACTATCGCATTCTTATCTGCGTGTGGACAGAGCGAAAAAGCAACGACAACTGTTGCCGAAAAAGCACCACAAGTTAATGAAAACAATATTCGAGCTCACATAGAATTTTTAGCCGACGATACATTGTTAGGCAGAGATACCGGCAGCGATGGTTACCAAATTGCGGCTAATTACGTAAAGTCATACTTCAAGCAATTAGGTTTAACGCCTATGGGTGAGCAAGCAGGATTTGAGCAGCAAGTTACTTTTCGTAAAGCGTTTCTTGAAGAAAATAGTGCTAAGTTATCGGTAATCAATAGCGATGGTGAAGTTGCGCTCACATTTAAAGATGCGTTTATTATGTCGGGTGACAGTGCATCGACAGAATCGGCTATATCAGCGGAAACTGTTTTCATTGGTTACGGCGTTGTTTCTGAAGATTTTGGGTATAACGACTATAAAGATATTGATGTTGAAGGAAAAGTTGTTGTCGTCTTAACAGGCCGTCCAGACGATTTACCTTCAGAAGAAGGCGCTCATATTGGCTCGGGTAGTGAAAAATTAAAAAATGCTGTTAAAAATGGTGCTGTTGGTTTTATCACGATTCATACGCCAAAACGCGATGCAGTACGCACCTTTACTAAAACGGCTAGTTATGCCGATGCACCAAGGCTTAACTGGTTAGATAAAGACGGAATACCTTTTGGTAAACATCCCCAGTTGAAAGGCGGAGCTTATATCAGTGCCGAGTCTGCAGCGGCTTTATTTGTTGGTGCTGAGCGAACTTTAGCGGATATACTTAGCGACGATACAAACAATGTTGCCATTAAAGGTTTTGCATTAAAATCAACCGTTGAAATGGCCAGTAAAAGTCGTCATGAAGAGATCACTAGCCCTAATATCATTGCTGCTATTGAAGGAAGCGATCCAAGTCTAAAAGATGAGTATGTTGTTTTTAGTGCGCATCTTGATCATATCGGTCTTAGTAGCCATGGTGATGAAGAAGATAAAATCAATAATGGTGCGCTTGATAACGCTTCAGGCGTTGCAATACTATTAGAAACTGCGCGTTTGTTATCAGCTATGCCTGAAAAGCCCAAGCGTTCTATTTTGTTCGTGGTGGTAACGGCTGAAGAAAAAGGCTTATTAGGATCTAGTTACTTTGCAACAAACCCAACGGTACCTACATCAAAAATGGTCGCCAATGTTAATTTAGATATGCCATTAATTTTATATCCGTTCGCCGATATTATTGCTTTCGGTTCAACACACTCAAGTTTAGGGCCTATTGTTGCGAGTGCTGCCGAAAAAATTAATTTATCGTTAAGTGACGATCCTATGCCAGAGCAGGCGTTATTTACTCGCAGCGATCATTACAGCTTTGTAAAAGCTGGTATTCCATCTGTATTCTTAATGACGGGCTTTAAATCTAAAGATCCTGAAATAGATGGTGGTGCGGTATTTGGTGATTTTCTTAAAAATCATTATCATCAGCACAGTGATGAAATAACCTTACCTATTCGTTACGATGCCGCGGCAAGTTTTGCCGAAGTGAATATGATGATAGGTTTAGAAATTGCTAATGGTGATAAGCGTCCAACATGGAACCAAGGTGATTTTTTTGGAAAAACTTTCGCTCAGTAAAATACCTCAATAGAAAATATAAAAACGCAGTGATGAAGATCACTGCGTTTTTTTGTTTTCTGTTTTAAAGCAACAAGCTACACTATTAATATTATTCTATAAAAAATGATTGATAACCCAATGGATGCTCACCAATATGCGCTTCAAGCCAATGGCTCTTTTGCGCTTCCCGATGCCTGTTTTAAAATTAAAGCCTTAATGGAAAATGAAGATTCAAGCATTGAAGACTTTGCTAATGTGATCAGTGTCGATCCTTCGATGACTTCGCGTTTATTACAAATAGCAAATAGTGCGATTTATAGTTTTCCTGGCGAAATAAGTACTATTTCACGTGCCATTACCATTATAGGTACGCAAGCTATTTATAACATGATGTTAGTGGATGTTGCGGCAACCGCTTTTAAGCATTTTTCAAATCAGGCTATCGATTTAAAACGCTTCTGGCGAATGAGTATCTTTTGTGGCTTAGCGACTAAAAACTTAGCCATTAAAGCAGGTATACGAGATATTGAACGGCTTTTTGTTGCCGGACTCTTGCAAAATTTTGGTGAATTGATTGTCGCAAAAATAACCCCTGAGATTGCAAAAAAATGTGAAAAATATTCAGCAGAACAATTGCCTTGGGTATTACAAAAGCAAGCCTTGGGTTTTACTTATACTGATATTTCTGCCGAACTGTTAAAGATATGGCAAATACCTGAAAAAATCATTTTACCGATCCGTCACTTTAATGAAGCGAAAACTATTCAAATTAATAAAGATGTCAAGGTACTCTATTTAGCATCTCGCTTAGCTTTAGTTGATAGTCACCCTGATCAGTTTGATTATGATGATAGTGTTGATGAAAGCTTATGCGCGAATTTAAATATTTCAAGTGATGATTTAGCTCAGGCAATAGTGTTTGCGGCAGAAGAAGCGGAAAATATTCTTACTATTATGAATGGTGGGCTCTTCTCAAAATAGCAAAACGGGGCTGTACAGAAACGTATCTTGCTAAATATATTATTTTTATTATCTGTTTTTCAATGGTTTGGCTGGTTGTTGTCTAAGTGCAACTATATTTATACACTTAATTACTAATACCTTCGTTCTAAAAGAAGACATTAATTATAAAGCCTGCTAGCATCAGGCAATTCTTTTTTTCGTATAGTTAATAAACTATACAAAATATGCCCTACAAATAATTATAATTAAGGACATTTATGAGCGCATCGAGAGAGCAGTTTAGCTCTAAACTTGGATTTATTTTGGCAGCAGCAGGTTCTGCTGTTGGTATTGGCAATTTAGTTGGCTTTCCAGTAAACGCAGCTAAAAATGGGGGTGGCGCATTTTTAATCATGTATGCAATATTCGTATTTTTAATTTGTTTACCGGTAATGATTGCAGAAATGGCCGTTGGTCGAAAAACCCAAAAAGAACCTGTTGGCGCCTACAAAGCGTTAAGTGGCGGCAGTAGAGGTTGGGGTATCGCTGGTATATTCGGTGTCTTAACTCCCTTTATGATTGCGGTTTTTTATATGGTGCTAACGGTCTGGATTTTTGGCTATGTTGCATTAACACTCGCGGGTAAATTAGATTACTTAGCCAGTGGCAATGGTTTTGGTGAGTTCATCAACAGTCCCTATTTATTTGTTGCTATGTTTGCCGTAGCGGCTATTGTCAACTTCATCTTAGTGGCAGGTGTCAAAGAGGGCATAGAAAAAGCGGCAAAAGTTTTAATGCCAACATTATTTGTGATGTTGTTAATTATGGTGGTTTACGTCTTAACACTAGAAAATGCTTTTGCTGGTGTGAAATTCTTTATTGTTCCTGATTTTGATAAAATTACTCCTTCAGTCATTAATGGCGCATTGTCACAAGCCTTTTTCTCGCTATCACTCGGTATGGGGATTTTAATTACTTACGGTTCATATATTAATAATAAAACCGACATAGTTAATTCTGCAAAACTGGTTGCACTAACCGACACCGCTGTTGCCTTTACTGCGGGTTTAATGATTTTACCTGCAGTGTTTTCATTCAACCCGAATGTTAACCCAGCGGAATTAAGTGACAGCTCAGTCTCATTGATCTTTACTTTTTTACCTAAAATATTTTTAGCATTACAAGTGTCGCTTGGTTATATTGGTGCGAGTGCTGTTGCGGCATTTTTCTTCCTGTTGGTCTTTTTTGCTGCAATAACATCACTGGTATCGATTATTGAAGTACCCGTTTCTTACTTAGTGACTGAAAAGAAACATAGCCGCAGAAAAGCTTTATCAATTTTAATGATTGTTGGTGGCGCGCTAACAGTCTTTGCTATGGTCTCTTTTGGTATGGTGTCATTCTTTACTGAATTTACCAGTTATGCTGGGGGCACACGTTCATTCTTTGACGTGGTTTATGATATTTTCTACGATACTATTTTACCGTTAAACGGCTTTTTATTATGTGTTTTCGTTAGCTATCGTTGGAAAAAGCATAACTTGTCAGAAGAGCTGGCTATTGGTAACGATACTTATAAAGGCTCTTGGGTAGAAAAGTACGTTAACTTTTCATTAGGCACTTTTATTCCAGTCATTGTCTTGGGTATTTTCTTGAATACGGTGACACAAAAATTCTTTGCTTTTAGTATTTTTGGATTTTAGTTTATTAATCTAGACTAAACAGGCAAACGATTTGAACGTAAAGCCGCATAATTTGTTATTATGCGGCTTTATTTTTGGCCATAAAAAATTAAGTTATGAATTCAACGCTTCAAACACATCTTCAACCTATTTTAGTCCATCTTCAAAATGAAAATAAGCTCGTCGATTGTCAGCGATTATTTCACGGTCGTGGTCATGCTTACCCTGGCTTAACCCATGTTAATGTTGATTGGTTCTCACCCGTTGTGCTTATTACGCTTTACCAAGAGGTTGAAGAGGCTTGGTTAAGTGAACAAGTTATCGTGATCCAACAGTTGCTACCACAATGTCTATCTATCCAAGTGCAGTATCGCAGCCGAAAATTTTCGCCAAGTGAAGTACTCTGGGGAGAAGAGATTACCGCATTAAAGGCACAAGAACATGGTTTGCAATATCACCTTAGTTTGGGGAAGGCACAAAATTCTGGACTGTTTCTTGATATGAGTAATGGCCGCCAGTGGGTCAAAGATAACAGTGAAGGTAAAAAAGTGTTAAACCTTTTTGCCTACACCTGTGCTTTCTCTATTGCTGCCATCGCCGGTGGTGCAGAGCAAGTCGTTAATATTGATATGAGTAAAGGCGCTTTATCAACAGGACGTGAAAACCATAAACTTAATAAGCAAGAAGCGAGTAAGGTAAAATATGAAGGTGTCGATATATTTAAGTCTTACGGCAAGTTAAAAAAATATGGTCCTTATGATTTATTAATTTGCGATCCACCTTCATTCCAAAAAGGGAGTGTCAATATCGAGCGAGATTACCAGAAAATCATTAAACGTTTGCCGGTATTAATGGCAAATAATAGTGATGTTATACTCTGTTTAAACTCCCCTGATTTAAGTGAAGACTTTTTGTTAGCTGAAGTTGCTAGAGAGTGCCCTCAGTGTCAATTTCAGCATCGTATTGATAACCCTGAGGTGTTTGTTGAGGCTGAAGCAGGTAAGGGCTTGAAAGTACTTTATTTTCGCTATATTGCAATGTCTTAATAAGCCAGACTTAGCTAATCACTATTCGTGCTGCAAGTAATATCAAAAAGCTGCCGGTTACCTTGTCAACAATATGGCTGTTTTCACGTAACTTACTAATGATATTACCGCGCGATAGTGTAAAAGTTACTAGGCAATACCATAAAGCATCAATGCTGCCTACGGTGGCGGTCATTATTACTTTTTGTTCACTGCTGGCATCTCCTGCTAAAAACTGGCTAAATAATGCGAGAAAGAAAATAGCAAGTTTAGGATTTAAAAAGGCAATTAAAAAGCCATCTCGCCAGCCATTTACCTGTGTTTTTGCCGCGGAGTCATCTTGAGAAAATACTTGGTTATTTTTTTTACTTAATAATGATTTTACCCCCAAGTAAAGTAAAAAAGCAGCGCCTGCATATTGAATAATACTAAATATTAAAGGCGATTTAACGATAATTACCGCTATGCCTGTTGCTGTAATCGCCGCGTAAAGTGCAACGCCTAAACCGTGACTAATCGCCGTCGCATAACCTTGTGGTGTTCCGCCAGCGAGGGTGTTTTTGATGACTAATGCTAAACTCGGGCCTGGTGATAAAGCGCCCATCATACAAATAACCACAAAAGATAACCATAAGTGAAATTCCATTAATTATTATTCTCTTTTTTAAAGGATTGAATCGTAATTTTGTCTGTTTTACTGGCTCAACGCTAAGGTACGCACACGTAAAAAGCTAGCAAATTTTGGCACACCTCGCGCTGTTTTACCAATGTATTTAAAGGTAATTGTGCTACCAATCTTTGGTGGGTTTTTACGTTGTTCGTCAGTAAAACCACTACCAATTTTAAAGAGTAAGCCTGACTTCATTTTTACTCTTATCGATCCCATCATATTTTTGTACTTGCCTTTACCTGCGATATAAGCAACAACGATCGCTTCACTATCATCATATTGTTTTAATTTTATCAGGTCTTGGCTTCTCCCTATTTTATAATAGGCGGCTTGATGATGCAGCATCAGTCCTTCCCCGCCTTTTTCGACCACGTCTGCTAAACGTTGATTCAATATCGCAATTGAGTTTACTTTCTCTTGTTTTATGATTTGCCAATAGTGATTGTCAGTTGTTGCCATCTCAGCTTTTATTTGCTTAATACGCTCACTAAAAGTACCTGAATGCTTGGGTAAATCAAAAACCATAAAGCGTATTTTCTGCCAACAACTTATTGTGATTTGCTGTTGGGGGGCATGCTTTCTAACACAGCTGCTGATCTTTTCAAATTCAGCGCGCTTGCTCCATAGTTCGCCATCAAGATAGGTTAATGGCCAACCTTGAGTAAACCATTTTGGCGCATGGATAAGATTACCACCACGGGTTAATAAGTTTTTACCGTTCCAATAACCTCGAATACCGTCAAGTTTTTCACTAACAAAATATTCGCTGATCTTTATCGGGGTTTTACTCTCTACTTGATAAGGCGTAGCCAGCTGAATTTTTGGTAACTCTGAGGTGTAGCCTTGTGGCCAAAGGATAAAACTGGTGAATATGGCAAAATATTTTAAGGTGAATATTTTCAAAATTGAACATCCTTGCTCATTTCTCGATAGGTTTTAGTATAGAAGTTTTTTTTGCGATTGCTAATGTAATGTTAATTAAATGTACTAAGCTGTTAATGCTAGTTGTTGTTTTATTGCGAAGTTCAAGGAGGAGCTATGTATAAAGTACATTTTAAACTTTTTTTTATAAGTATGGCTTTAATTTTTTCCCAGCAAAGCTTTGCTGGGAAAAAACACTGTCAGCGCTATGAAGATAAGTTAGCTAATATTCAGTCTCAGCAAAGACAAGGTCATAGTGTAAAACGAAGTGAACGTTTGAAAAAACAAGAAGAAAGTGCTCGAACAAAATGGTGGCAATGTCAACAAAGTCGATTAAAAAAGCCCATAGTAAATAAGCAAAATAAACAGAAAAAAAAACCGAGAAAAATATCTGTTAAAGGTCAGCAGTTATCGAGAAGTTCAGCTAGTGATATTAAAGAAAACCGTATAGATCCCTTCGAAACCTCAGCTGCGCTGGTCTTAAAATCTCGCTATCAAGGAGAAAAGTTGCGAGCATGGCTGGAGTACTATCAACAGCCAAAGCAATGCTCGCGACCTAAAACAATTAAAAAGTTTGCTTTTTGTGTGGAAAACAGAAGAACACAACAGCTAGCGTTTGATAAAATGATGTTAATAAAATTTTAACTCGCATCATCTTATTAAGGGGTTATTTTAAGTACTGCGCTTTTTTATCATTGTAATGATTAACGAGACTATCAATAGTGGTTTGGTCATAATCTCTTAAGCCACTGAGTAACATGTGCTTTTTACCATGACCAATCACTTTGCCATCAGCGACTAAGTCAAAAGGCAAGGTTGCTTTACCCCGTTTACCGTCAATGAGTAAGCTAGGCGTCGTTAATTGCAATTGCACGTCGGCAAAATCAACTTCATCTAAATGAATAAACATATTCTCGTACATCACCATTGGACGTGTTGGGTTGATCATGACATTTTTTTCAAACATCAGTTTCACTAAAATATGTGGAAAAGTATGGCCAGAGAACTCAACGTAGGCGCGGATCAAAGCATCGATCGATTGACGGTTAGTTGTACACTGTCCTGAAGCATCTATTTTCATATATTCTTTAGCATTATCATCAAGAATACTTGCAGATTCGACAATTTTTTCAGGAAAATTGAGTTTAATGCCATCGGTCACCATACCTGAAAAAGTAAAGCCCATATTTTGTGATAAACCTGACTTTTCTAGCACTAATGAAAAAAGTAAATCACCTGGCACGCAAAAACGTTTTGCATCGGCATCGTGCAGCGGATTGAAATCATCGGCAACTATTTTAGCGAAATCGCTACCTTGCTGACGAGAAAAACTAATTTGATTGTTTGTAATATTACAGTAACGTTCTAGAAACATTTTGCATACATCTATTATGTGAAAACCGCCGTATACTAGCAGTTACTTGTCGACAAATGGAAATTATCTAATAAAAGTAATACTAAGCAGACCAGTACTGTCAGGGCTTTTCTAAAAAATTATTGGCTTAAAGTTCTTCACTAAGGTCTCTTTTTTAAGCTTAGTAAACTTCTTTAGTTGATATTCGCGCTTGCAAGCGAGTTGACGATTTTCTTGGGGCTCAGCGTAAACTAATTCGACCGGCCGCCGAACCCGCGTATATTTAGCCCCTGTTTTATTACAAGTATTATGTTCACCTAAACGGCGAATTAAGTCGGTAGTAATACCCGCGTATAAACTGTTGTCTGCACAACGTAAATAATAAACAAACCAAGTTGGCTTGGCGGTTGGTTCTTTTTTTTGCATACAAGTTGGCTTGGCTGTAAAGGTTTTGCTGATATAACAATAGTATCGCAATTTTTGTTGCCGAAATCGATAAAAAGCTGGCTGTCATTTACAGAGTTTTATACCATGCCCTATAAATTTCTCCATCAAACATACCGAGACAATAAATGACCCATTACGATGCAGGTGCTTTGAGTAAAATGACTGCTCAGTTAGATGAAAACGGACTCGTTCATTACCAATTACCTATAGGCGATCAGCTCATTGATATGAATGCGTTAATTGGGAAAAATATTACTTTAGATTACCAAGGTAAAATAGCGTGTCGTCATTGTGCAAGAGTAACCAAGAAAAGTTATTCGCAAGGTTTTTGTTATCCGTGTATGCAAAAACTTGCTCAATGCGATATGTGTATTATGAAACCAGAAACTTGCCATCATGCTCAGGGGACTTGTCGTGAGCCAGAATGGGGCGTAAAAAATTGCATGGTTAATCATTATGTTTATTTAGCCAATACCTCTGGCATTAAAGTTGGCATTACTCGCCATACTCAAATACCTACCCGCTGGATTGACCAAGGTGCAACACAAGCTTTAAAACTATTTAGAGTAAGTACACGCTTACAATCGGGTTTAGTTGAAATAGCACTGGCTAAGTTTATTGCCGATAAAACAAACTGGCGAGCTATGTTAAAAGGTGCAGGTGAAATGGTTGATTTAAAAGCGAAAGCACAAGCATTACTACCTGAAATTGCAGCACAGTTAGACGATATTAAATTACGCTTTGGTGCAGACGCCGTTGAATTACTTGACGAACCAGTAGTCAATTTGAACTTTCCTGTTGAGCAGTACTTAGAAAAAATTGGCTCTTTTAACTTTGATAAAACACCCCAAGTTTCAGGATTATTACAAGGGATAAAAGGCCAATATCTTATTTTTGATAAGGGGGTTATTAATATTAGAAAATTTGGCTCTTACCAAGTTGCCTTAACCGTTGAAGACTAATTAGACTTTTTCTGAAAATAAGTCACTTATTATTAATATAGTGTCTATACTTGAGTAAAATTTAGGTTATTGCTAATACCTTGTATCTTATTGAAAAACTGAGCCATCAGCGGGTGTTAGCTTTAAATTTATTTGCTGAGTGTTTTATTTTTATATAAAAACAACCCTATATTTCTTGTTAGGATTTTTGTTATGAATGCTGTTGAATACGCCGAACAGGCGAGTGAAATATTTGTATTGTCGGATTCTTTTATCCGCATTAAAGAGTTAATTGATAACGAATCATCAACTATTGATGATATAGCGGATGTCATTTTACTTGATCCCGCCTTGTCAGCGACTATTTTAAAGCTCTCAAACAGCTCTTTTTTTAACTATCCTGGTAAAATAGACACTATTTCTAAAGCGGTTTTAATCTTGGGTATTACCGAAGTTTACAACTTAGTTATTGCTTATTTTACCACTGATGCCTTTAGAAAACTAAAAGCCAGTCCCGAATATTTAGATGACTTTTGGGAGCGTAGTGTTGACTGTGCATTAACGGTTAAATTTTTAGGCACTAAACTAAACGTACCCAATGCGGAACGATTATTTATTTTAGGTTTGCTGCATAATTTAGGCGAACTAGTCATACATCAATTTATGCCTGAAAAAGTAGAACAATGTAAGCATATTAATTCAGATGAATTGCCTTGGACTAAACAACTACAAATACTGGGTTTTTCCTACGCTGACATTAGCGCTGAATTATTAAAACAATGGCAACTTCCTTACAGCTTGATTGAACCTATACGTTATCAAGATGAAGAGGAGTTTCAACATAGTACCGACGAAACTAAGTTACTTTATATTGCTAAACGAGTAATGACACTGAACCACCAATGCAAAAGTCATTGCCAAGCCGATGTCATTAGTGATGAAAAACTCGATGCGTTATCAGTGCAACAAGAGCTGTTGCGTGATGCCAGCGACTTCTGTGATATGGAACGTTTAAGTATCCTTGCTGTACTTAACCCAAGTGCCTCTATGCTTTATTAACCGCTACATCTTTTGATATAATAACTGTGGGTGAGGGTAGTGATCTATTTAGCAATAGCTTTTCTTTGCTGAGCTAACCTCATCTCAATTTTTATTGCACTTACCTTGTCTGCGCAGCTAATACACTCATTAATCATGAGTTGTCACCGAGTAATAAACCTCTTAGATAGCAGAACTGTCTTTGCCATCCTTGCTAATTAACCTTTCCTTGCCTAACACCGCTAATAGTTTTATTTAACAAACGGGACTTCCTTGCATGCTAATTAAATCATGCACCAATTACTGTCATTGATAAAATTTCATGCACCAACGAAGTGCTTTTAAATAGCCTTTTTTTTATTGTTTACCTTAACCTTATGAATATTAAGTGTTTTAGTCTTTGGCATAACATTTGTATTGTTATGTACAAATCATAAATAAGGCTAAACATAATGAAAATGGTTAACGCAATAATAAAACCTTTCAAACTGGATGATGTCAGAGAAGCAATTTCTGAAATTGGTGTTGAAGGACTAACTGTCAGTGAAGTAAAAGGTTTTGGACGACAAAAAGGGCATACCGAATTGTATCGTGGTGCTGAGTATCAAGTGGACTTTTTACCGAAAGTGAAACTTGAAATTGCTGTCAATGATGATGTTGTTGAACGCTTAGTCAAAGCAATTACCGAGTCGGCGCACACAGGTAAAATTGGCGATGGTAAAATATTTGTCTATGACTTACAGCAAGCTGTACGTATTCGTACTGGTGAGCAAGATGTTGAAGCTATTTAAGGGGTAAATCATGGAACAAAATATTTTTCAATTACAGTATGCAATGGACACTTTCTATTTCTTGATATGTGGTGCTCTTGTTATGTGGATGGCCGCGGGTTTTTCTATGTTAGAAGCCGGTTTAGTGCGTGCAAAAAATACCACAGAAATTTTGACTAAAAACGTCGCGCTTTATGCTATTGCTTGCATGATGTATTTGGCCTGCGGTTACGAAATTATGTACGGTGGGGGTTTCTTCTTATCTGGCATCGAAACAATCGATGCTGATGCGGTATTAAAAGAATTTTCTGGCCGTGAAGATGGTTTTAATGGCGGAGCTATATATTCCAAAGCGTCTGATTTCTTCTTTCAAGTGGTCTTTGTTGCAACAGCGATGTCGATTGTTTCTGGTGCCGTCGCTGAACGCATGAAATTATGGGCATTCCTTATTTTTACCGTTGTGTTAACTGCCGTTATTTATCCACTTGAAGGTAGCTGGACTTGGGGCGGTAATGCTGTCTTTGGTTTGTACACCCTAGGTGACTTAGGCTTTTCTGATTTTGCTGGCTCGGGTATTGTCCACATGGCAGGTGCATCAGCAGCATTAGCGGGTGTCTTGTTACTTGGCGCACGTAAGGGTAAATATGGAGCAGATGGTCGTATTAATGCCATTCCAGGTGCTAACTTACCTATGGCGACATTAGGCACATTTATTTTATGGATGGGTTGGTTTGGCTTTAACGGTGGTTCGGTTTTAAAGCTTGCCGATATCAACAGTTCACATTCAGTTGCTATGGTCTTTTTAAATACCAATGCAGCGGCCGCTGGTGGCGCTATCGCCGCGTTAATTTTTGCGAAATTACTATTTAAAAAAGCAGATTTAACCATGACATTAAACGGGGCATTAGCGGGATTAGTCGCTATTACTGCTGAGCCTTCAACACCCACGGCATTGCAAGCAACCTTGTTTGGTATGGTCGCTGGTGTCATCGTTGTCTTGTCAGTGGTTGGTTTAGATAAACTGAAAATAGATGATCCAGTCGGTGCTATCTCAGTACATGGTGTCGTTGGTTTGTTTGGTTTACTGCTTGTTCCTCTTACTAACCCTGCTTCAAGTTTTAGTGGACAATTAATCGGTGCAGCAACCATCTTTGTCTGGGTATTTAGTGCAAGTTTTGTGGTCTGGTATGTACTTAAGAAAGTTATGGGTATTCGTGTAACTGAAGAAGAAGAGTATCAAGGTATGGATAAATCAGATTGTGGTATGGAAGCTTACCCTGAGTTTACTTAATACCAACTAGTGTTATCTATATTAACAAGATAAATCATAAAACAGCCTCAGGGCTGTTTTTTTATGTACAAGATAAAGGCTAATACTTTTAGCTGCACAGAAATTATCAGTACTTGCGCCCATACTAATAAAAGTGCGTTGGCATAGCTGTAAAAAGCAACACGGTTTTATCTTATTTTATTATCGTAAATGATTTACTGTGAATTTTAAGAAACTGTGTAAAATTGAAATATTAATATACATTACATTTTTGGGAATTTTGATGGCAAGAGAACAATTCGGTATTTGCGCAGAACCTAGTTTGCACGGTTATTATCTGATGTTTAATGTTTTAGATGATAAAAATGCTCATGTTCGTCACGCACTTTCTCGATTACCTGCCTTATTCGATCATTACGCAGATCGTTTTTCAGAATCTAACTTAGCTGGTGTTATTGCTATCGGTGCTAACTATTGGGATGAGTTGTATCCACAAGGAAGACCTAAAAATTTAAAGCCTTTTTCCGCGCTTGAATGTGATGATCGCGCAGCTCCGGCTGATAGTTATGATCTTTATATCGAAATAAGAAGCGACCGTGCAGACGTTAATCATATTGTTAGTACCAAGGTTTGTGCTTTATTAGCCAACAGCGTTGAATTGGCTGAGCAAGTGCGTGCCTTTAGGTTTCTTGATGGTCGTGATTTAACGGGTTTTGTTGATGGCACAGAAAACCCACAAGGTTCACACCGCCGCAAAGTTGCGCTAATTGCTAATGAAGAGAGTGAAGAATTTGCGGCAGGTAGTTATTTACATATTCAACGTTATCGCCATAACTTGAACTTATGGGATAACTTAAAGGTTAAAGACCAAGAAGATATTTTTGGACGAACAAAACTGGATAATGAAGAATATTCCAATGAAAATAAACCAGCGACCGCGCATACTAAGCGAGTAAATCTTAAAGACGAAGATGGTAACGCTATCGAAATAGTGCGACAAAGTATGCCGTATGGTGATATGAAGTTACAGGGCTTGTTTTTTGTTTCTTATTGCCGCTCGCCTGAGCCATTTGAGATGATGTTAAAAGCCATGATTCAAAGTGATGCTCATGGTCATTTTGACCATCTACTTAAATATACCCAAGCAGAAACTGGCGCATCTTTTTTTGCACCAAGTTTGAATTTTTTAGCTAAGTTGGCACTTTAATAAACCGGTAAAATCGCGATGTTACTATGGCTAACTGTCTTCGAACTTAGCTTAATTTAAGTTTCTTGAAAAAAGTAACTCTAATTTAGCAATGGTTTCTTTTATTTGTCCAACATGGGTTGGGGCAATAAAAATAGTATCATCACCGGCAATCGTACCCAGTACTCCATCGCTTTTACTTAAGCTATCAAGTAAGCGAGCGATCAACTGGGCAGCGCCGGGGCTTGTTCTAACAATAATCATGACTTCATTGTATTCAATATCTATCACTAGTTGGCGTAAAGGGCTTTTCGCTGTTGGAACGCCTAGTTCAGCTGGTAAACAATAAACCATTTCTTGGCGAGCGTTGCGGGTGCGAACTGCGCCATATTTACTGAGCATACGTGAAACCTTTGACTGGCTGATATTATCAAAACCTTGTTTCTTCAACGCATCAACTATATCGCCTTGAGAACCAAACTGCTCTTGCTTTAATAAATCTTTAAAAGCTTGTGTTAATGCTTCTTGTTTTTGTGAAACTGTCATAATTTAACGGTACTCTTTGTTATTTTTCTACTACACTTTTTTTAATCTTAAATTCTTAATGATGAGGAAGTAAGACTTAAGTATTATTTCATTAAAAGTATTATACGGTATCCTAATGCCATATATAGTTTAATATTAATTGTTTTTTAGTGGCCGATGCTATATCTTTTGGGCACGAAAATTTACGTATTTACTCAAATATTCTTTAACTACCGGAGACATCAAATGAAAGTTGCTGTTTTAGGCGCTGCTGGCGGAATTGGCCAAGCGTTATCATTATTATTAAAAACTCAATTACCAGCGGGTTCTGAGCTATCTTTGTATGACGTAGCACCAGTTGTTCCAGGTGTTGCTGTTGATTTATCACACATACCTACAGCTGTTACCGTTGAAGGTTTTGGTGCTGACGCATTAGGCGACGCATTAACAGGCGCTGATATCGTTTTAATTCCAGCAGGCATGCCACGTAAGCCAGGTATGGATCGTGCTGATTTGTTCGCGGTTAATGCGGGCATTATTAAAACATTAGCAGAAGGCATTGTTGCTAACTGTCCTAAAGCGTTAGTCGGTATTATTACTAACCCAGTTAACGGCACGGTTCCTATCGTTGCTGAAGTCTTCAAAAAAGCAGGTACTTACGACGCAGCTCGTGTCTTTGGTATTACTACGCTAGATGTTATTCGTAGTGAAGCGTTCGTTGCTGAATTAAAAGGCTTAAACGTTGCTGAAGTTAAAGTTCCAGTAATTGGTGGCCACTCAGGTACCACTATTTTACCACTTCTTTCACAAGTTGAAGGTGTTACTTTTACTGATGAAGAAATTGCTGCTTTAACACCTCGCATTCAAAACGCAGGTACTGAAGTTGTTAACGCTAAAGCCGGTGGTGGTTCTGCTACTTTATCTATGGGCGCTGCTGCTGCTCGTTTTTGTATGTCTTTAGTTAAAGGTTTACAAGGCGAAGACGTGGTTGATTACGCTTACGTTGAAGGTGCAGGTGAAGATGCACAATTTTTCGCACAACCGGTACGTTTAGGCGTAAATGGCGTTAGCGAAATTTTATCTTACGGTAAACTAAGTGCTTTTGAAGAAAAAGCGAAAGTTGATATGTTAGACACATTGAAAGCTGACATTACTGAAGGTATTAACTTCATCAAAGGTTAATTTGTTGAACGTTAGCATTAGCTTCATGCAGTAAATTTATATTTATTGGCTGACGTTTTTGCAATAAAAAAAACCGCTGTTCTGTAAAGATTAGCGGTTTTTTTATCTCTAAAAATAATCAATGATAATGCTGTTACAGATAATATCGATGAACAGATTATAGGACTAGTCGTTAAGCTGGCTTTTGTTTAGACCACTTTGACTCAGCTGCGTACCAACTAATGACAGTAAACAATAAGCACAAAAGAAATAAAAACCAGGGCCGACAGCCGACAGTGTTTCACTGCTGATCATTAAATTGAGTTTAAAGCCCATAATACTTAACGTTTGTTGGCTTGCTGTTTCTGCATGGTCAGTAGACAAAACAGCTAAAAATATTGCCACCACAAAAACGTCAGCCATTGACCATTTTCCAATCGCACCAACAAAGCTAATAATTTTTCTTTCTAGCTGAGTCTTCCTCTTAAAATAAGACCAAGCCACTAAAGCCGTTTTCAATAAAGGAATGCAAATAGAGAAAATAAAAATGAGCACAGACACTAATAAACGATCGTTCTGCCACAGCTCTTGAATTGTAGTTAACAGGGAAAGCTCTTTGTTAATTAACTCTGAGGTCAGCGCAGGTCCGGCAATAGTGGCGCTAACATCCATGCTCAAAGAGAACATCGGTAATAATATCCCTGGAATAAATAACAAAATAGCAAGAAGATTAAGATAAAAGCCGAAATGGGTCTTCATGATTATACGCTTCTATTTGCAGCAATATGGGCCAGAGATATCAGCGCTTGCTTATGTTCAGACTCGGGTAATATTTTTAACGCATCAATGGCTTTATCCGCTTCTCGCTCTGCTTGCTTTTGTGTGTACACGAGAGAGCCTGTTTGCTCCATTGCAGCGAGTATCTCGTCTAAATGCTCCATACCATTGCAATGTTCAATAGCGTCGCTTATTAGCTGTTTTTGCTGCGCATTACCGTGCTTCATGGCATAAAGTAATGGTAAAGTCGGCTTGCCTTCAGCTAAATCATCACCAATATTTTTCCCCATCGCTTTAGCATCGGCGGTGTAGTCCATAATATCGTCAACCAATTGAAAAGCCGTGCCTAAGTATTTACCGTATTCTTGCATCGCTTTTTCAATTTTTTCATCTTGCCCGGCAATAACTGCTGCTAAACGTGTTGCGGCCTCAAACAGTTTCGCTGTTTTGCAGTAGATAACCTGAAAATAACTTTCTTCGGTGGTGCTAGGGTCATTACAGTTCATTAACTGCAATACTTCACCTTCGGCAACAATGTTAGTGGTATCAGACAATATATCCATTATTCTCATATTGCCTAACTTGGTCATCATCTGAAAAGAGCGAGTATAAAGAAAGTCACCAACGAGTACGCTGGCGCTATTGCCAAATAGGGCATTAGCAGTTTCTCGACCACGACGCATGTTTGATTCATCAACAACATCATCATGTAATAAGGTCGCGGTGTGAATAAACTCAATAATGGCGGCAATAGAGATATGATCATTACCTTGATAACCAAAAGCACGTGCGGCGAGAACCGTTAGCATGGGACGCATGCGTTTTCCACCGGCATTGACAATATAAACGCCAAGCTGATTAATTAACGCAACATCAGAATTTATTTGCGAATAAATAACATTATTTACCGCTGTCATATCTTTTTGAGCGAGGGCTTGTATGTGTTTGATATCCATAGAAGGCTATAGCTACCTTTGTTGTTGTATTTGAGAGATTTTATGAAGCATGAGTTTACACGAAAATATTTAGCAATAAAGGGCTGTAGCGGAATAGTTTATCGATAAGTAAATTAAATAGAAATAGATGCGAATTAGACTTGCCTGAATAAAAATCTTCGCGTAGAATTCGCGCCCTATATTTTAAAATCTAGCGTCTAAATAAAATGACGCTTTACGGAGTAGGTATGTACGCTGTATTCCAAAGTGGCGGTAAACAACACCGCGTAACTGAAGGACAAACAGTTCGCCTTGAAAAGCTTGAGCTTGAAATTGGTGCAACAGTAGAATTCGATAACGTTTTAATGATCGCTGACGGCGAAGCAGTTAATGTAGGCGCGCCTTACATTGCTGGCGGTAAAGTAGTAGCTGAGATTGTAAATCAAGGCCGTGCTGATAAAGTTAAAATTGTTAAATTTAAACGTCGTAAGCATTCACGTAAAGAAGCGGGCCATCGTCAATGGTTCACTGAAGTGAAAATTACTGGCATTAACGGCTAATTAGGAGCGATTTAAGATGGCACATAAGAAAGCTGCAGGTAGTACACGAAATGGTCGCGATTCAGAAGCTAAACGCCTTGGTGTTAAGCGTTTTGGTGGCGAAGCTGTATTAGCTGGAAACATTATTGTTCGTCAACGTGGTACTAAATTCCACGCTGGAACAAACATGGGTATTGGTAAAGACCACACATTATTTGCTTTAACTGATGGTAAAGTACAATTTGATGTTAAAGGTCCTAAAAACCGTAAGTTTGTAAGTATTGTTGCTTAGTAACGTTACTCAAACTTAATAAAGACCCTGCTTTAAGCAGGGTTTTTTTTTGATACTTAATTACTTGAGTATCTAATACTTATTGCACTAATTAATGGCTCATTTTTAAATGACCTAAATAGTCAATAACTTCGTTGCTTCAATCCCAATAGTCAGCTATTGCTTAACCAAGCGCCTCGTTGTTGAAAATTTATTTACTTTTAATGATGTAACTTTAATTAGTTTAAAGGGTATTCATTTTGTATAAAAAATAACTTTGTTTTCGTAAGTGCAAAAAATAACTTATAATAAGGCAATAGTTTAATCTTGGAGTGTTTCAAAGCACCATGAAATTCGTTGATGAAGTTGAAATTAGAGTTGAGGCCGGAGACGGCGGCAACGGTTGTGTAAGTTTTCGAAAAGAAAAGTACATTGAATACGGCGGACCTAATGGTGGTGACGGCGGTGACGGCGGTGACGTTTATTTAATGGCTGACGAAAGCCTGAATACCTTAATTGATTACCGCTTCGAGCGTTTTCATCGTGCTAAGCGCGGTCAAAATGGTCAAAGTCGTGATTGTACGGGTAAAGGTTCAGAAGATTTAATTTTGAAAGTACCTGTTGGTACACGTGCTATGGATGTAGACACCGGTGAACAATTAGGTGACTTAACCCGCAATGAACAAAAAATGTTAGTGGCTAAAGGCGGCTGGCATGGTTTAGGCAATACGCGTTTTAAAAGTAGTACTAACCGCGCTCCTCGTCAAAAAACCGATGGCACACCGGGCGAAATACGTAGTCTCAAGCTTGAGCTATTGTTACTCGCCGATGTAGGTTTGTTAGGTTTACCTAATGCAGGTAAGTCTACTTTGATACGCAGTGTTTCAGCGGCTCGACCTAAAGTAGCAGATTATCCATTTACTACGTTGGCGCCTAACTTAGGTGTAGTTCGCCTAGATACGCAACGTAGTTTTGTTATTGCTGATATTCCTGGTTTGATTGAAGGCGCAGCAGAAGGCGCAGGCTTAGGTACACAGTTTCTTAAGCATCTAGAGCGTTGTCGAATTTTATTACATCTTGTTGATGTAATGCCTGCCGATGGTTCTGATCCGCTTGAAAACGCTAAAACTATTATCAGTGAATTAGAGCGTCATTCAGCAAAACTTTTTGCTAAACCGCGCTGGTTAGTGTTTAACAAGCTTGATTTAATGTTAGAAGATGAAGCGAAAGCGCTAACAGATAGTATTGTTGCTGGCTTAAATTGGACTGGCGAAGTACGAAGTGTCTCTGCTATCAATAAATTTGGTACCGCTGACCTAACGCAAGGCGTGATGACTTTTATCGAAGGGCTTCCTCCAGAAATCGAAGAAACACCTGAAGATAAAACGGTTGAGTTCAAGTGGGATACTTACCACGAAGAAGCGGTATCCGGCGTTGAAGACGAATTAGGTGACGAAGACTGGGATGAAGATGAATACGATGTAGAAGTTGAATATCGTAAGTAATTATTCACTGTTCATTTAGTTAGTTGTTATAAAAAAGCCCAAGTATAATTTACTTGAGCTTTTTTTTTAGGGGGTAAATCGCTATCATCCCCTGATGAGTGATATTAAATAAGCCCGTGAAACAATAATGAGTTATTTCATTAAGCACATAGTGAATTATTCCCTTTAGAGAGACCATGTTAATGACCCTACTTTCGATGATTGTCGCCCATGCTGATAACCGTATTATTGGCAAAGATAATAATATGCCGTGGCACTTACCGGCTGATTTAGCCTATTTTAAAAAAACGACGTTAGGTAAGCCGATTATTATGGGGCGAAAGACCTATGAATCTATTGGTCGTCCTTTACCAGGTAGACAAAATATTGTTATTTCACGTGACCAAAACTACCGCGCTGATGGTGTAGACAGTGCTACGTCAGTCGAGCAAGCTTTACTGCTAGCGGGTGAAGTAGACGAAGTGATGGTCATTGGTGGTGGTGCTATTTACAGCCATTGTTTACCCCTCGCTAACCGTCTTTACATTACTCATATTAAAGCCGATATCGATGGCGATACTCAGTTTCCTGAATATAATACGGTGGAAGATTGGCAACTAACCAGTAGCGTTAAACTCAGTGCCGATGACAAAAATAGTTTTGATGTGGATTTTTGTGTTTATCAACGAAAATAAACACCTTAAAGAAAAAAAACGCATACGCTAGTATGCGTTTTTCATTGAGCGGCTAGCAAGCTAGGCACTAATATCTGCTGGTAATAACAGGCATTAGCGGTTATTTGTTTTTAGTGATTAACTCGTATGCCCCTTGAATATCTTGTGCTTTTTGTTTGGCAATTTCCATCATTTCTGGTGGTAAACCTTTAGCAACCAACTTATCAGGATGATGTTGCGACATTAACTTTCGATAAGCTTTCTTAATATCCTTTTCAGGTGTGTCTGCTGCAACACCTAACACTTTGTAGGCATTCTCTAATTGAGATTGAGAGCTTTTACCTGATTGACCTTGATGAAATTGTGCACCAGCGATAATCATTTCTAAGAGTCTATCAAGCTCTTTACTTGAAAAGCCTAATTGCTGCGCTATGGTGTGTAAGGCTTGGCGTTCATCACTGTCTAGGTGACCATCAGCAAAAGCGACTTGAATTTGAATCTCTAAAAAGAGTAATAATAAATCATGACGATTTCCGCAAACTTGTTTAAATTTTGCAAGGTTATCGTTCAGTGGAAAACCCGCCATTTTACCTTCTCTAAAGGCATCTTGCGCTTGTTGTCTTGACTCTCCCTGCAACGATAATTTGTCCATATAAGCATTGGCGAATTCAATTTCATGCTTTGACACTAAGCCATTCGCTTTTGCCATGTAGCCCATCACTGAAAAAGAAGTGTAAAAGAATGCGCTCTGGCGTTCACTTTCTGAGCTTTTCGAGCCTGAAAGATTATTGAAATTAAGGCCTCTGCCTTTATCAAAGTTATGACCAATAAACATGCCTATTAATGCACCTAGTAGGTTTTTACTCAGCATAAAACCAAATATAAAGCCTAAAAGTTTTCCCCATATTCTCATTATCAATATTACCTGTTTGTGTTATTAATTGATTAACTTATCTATTTAGATACGCTAAACGTTCTGGCGTACCAACATCGGTCCATGCACAATCGAGTATGCTGGCTGAAACCGTACCGTCGCTAACCGCACTTTTGAGCATCGGACCAAGCTTTAATGCTGGCATGGCATTTTTATCTTTAAAAAAATCAGTGCGAAATAAACTAATACCACTAAAGGTGTAAGTATTTTTCTGTGTTGATTCTGACTGATTTACAATATTGGTGAGTTGATTGTTATCAAAAATAAAATCACCTTTTATATTATGATCAGGATTGTTAACTAAGCAGATATGCGCTAACCGGTCTTTGGCTAATGTCGGTAAGTTAGCAAAGTTAACATCAGTAAATATATCGCCATTTATCAGCATAAAGGCTTCATTATCGTTATTATTGCTTAATAAAGGTAGCGCTTGAATAATACCGCCAGCCGTTTCAAGTGCACCACTATTTTCTGGACTGTAGCTTATATTAACCCCGAATTTTTTACCATCACCTAAATAGTCAACGATCATCTCTCCTAACCAGGCATAGTTAATAACAATATCTGTGATGCCACACTGGGCGAGTTTATTAATATGGTATTCGATTAGCGGGATCCCAGCTACTCTGAGTAAAGGTTTTGGGCAATGATCCGTTAAGGGGCGCATACGTTCACCACGACCAGCGGCTAAAATCATCGCTTTCATGTTAATGTACCCGCTTTAAGATTTTGCATCGCAGGCAGTACTTTTACTAATAAAAGCTGATGTAAAGAGGCTAATTCAGGGTATTTTTCACTGATCTCAACAAGGTAGCTAAGTGTTAGCGGAATATCTTTTAAGTAGCCGCTTTTATTATCGCGATGATGTAAACGGGCAAAGATACCACTCGCTTTAATGTGGCGTTGTAAGCCAGTTAAATCAAACCAGCGCTGCCATTGCTGGCGAGTGATATCGTTTAATGAATAGTGCTCTGTCATTATATCTATATAGCGGTTTAGTAACAATGAAACAGACTCGTTCGGCCATTTCAGGTAGCAGTCACGGAGTAACGAGACGATATCGTAAGTGATAGGACCAATGACCGCGTCTTGAAAGTCAATAATGCCGAAATTATTATCCTCGAGGATCATAATATTTCTACTATGGTAATCTCGGTGCACTAAGACTTGCGGTTGGCTCAGCATATTTTCTGTTAATATTGAAAAGCAATCTATTAACTGCTGTTGCTCTTCAGTAGTTAATATAATTGATAGGTGCTCAGTTAATAACCATTGTGAGAAAATATTCAGTTCAAGCTCAACAAATGCTTGATCATAATGCGGTAATTCTTGAGTATTCTTGGGCAATGCAGACTGAATTTTTGGTAAAATATCGATAGCTTTTTGATAGGTGATAATGATATTTTCAGTCGATAAAATATCAGCTAATAGCGTTTCACCAAAATCAGCTAAGCAAAGAAAACCTAGTGATAAATCAGCCGCAATAATTTCAGGCACTAAGACATTATTATCCTTAAGACTCTTTTGCATAAAAACAAAAGCCGCGTTATTAGATTTATCTTTAGGGGCATCAACGGCGATAAATGAACGACCCTTTATCGAAAAGCGATAATAGCAGCGAAAGCCAGCATCGCCAGTTAAGGGGGTCAATTGAATATGTTCGCCTGAAAATTGTTTATCCAACCATAGGTGTAACGCTTGAATTCGAGAGCTTGGCAAGTTTTCTATTCCTCAAGTAAATGGTACTAATAGTTATCTTAGGTGAGGGCATAAATGAGTAATGCCAACCCGTATTACCAATATACCGAATTAGCACCCTAAAGAAAATTGCTATATTATCTAAGTGTTTGAGTATAAAATGTGGCTCGCTTTCATCTTTGTTGCTTTAATCATTCATCTATCGGACTTTTAATGTCATTTCCGCGCTATTTAATTTTAATAATTACTTGTTTATCAATGGCTAAATATAGTGTTGCTCAACAAGTTACCGATATTCTCGATGGTATGGCTCAATGCCCTATACCGACTTACCCACAGTTAACCGCTACTCAATCTACTGAAAAGAGTAAAGCGATCACTATTTTAGCTGATAAATCGGGTATTAATAAAAATAAAGTCGCTAAATTTACCGGCAATGTAATGTTGATTAACAGTCAGCAGACAATTCTTGCTAATGAGATTGAGCTTAATAGAGAAAGTTCATCGGTTAAGGCCACGGGCGATATTCACTTTCAAAATAAAGGCATTGATATTTTTGCCGACCAATTGAACATAAGTGAATCGCTCGGCGCGACTACCTTGAAAAATACTCAGTATCAACTCGCGGGAATAGCAGGACACGGTGGTGCTGGTATTATTTCTGTGTCTAGAGAAGGTACCTTGTCATTAATTGACTCTTCTTTTACTACTTGTTATGGCGCTTCACCTGATTGGCAAATGAATGCCAGCGAAATTAATATTTCTAAAGATGAACGTTATTTAGAAGCTTATAATGCAAGGTTTTCAGTTTTTAATGTGCCGGTCTTGTACCTACCTTATTTTACGATTCCTATTGGTGATGATAGACAATCGGGTTTTTTATATCCTGAAATTGGTAATTCAGGTAAATCAGGTTTTACCACGTCAATTCCTTATTACTGGAATATTGCCCCTAATATTGATGCGACGATTACCCCAAAATACATGTTGAAGCGTGGCAGTCAATTAATGACAGAATTTCGTTATTTGCATGATGAACAACAAGGACAATTTGATCTCGAATATCTAGATCAAGACAATGAACAAGAAAATAGCACCGATGCACGATATTTAGTGCGTATGCAACATGTTGGCACCTTTTCAGAGCGCTTTCGCGCTTTCGTTGACTACACAACAATTAGTGATGATAACTATTTAGTTGATATTGGTAGTAAGCACTACAATGATAATGATGCTTACTTATATCAAACAGGTGAATTAGCTTATTTTGCGGATAGTTGGCAAGCCAAGGTAAAATTACAAGACTTTGAAGTACTCGGCGATAATAAAACAAACTATAAAGCGCTTGCTCAACTCGAACTTGCCAGCCATCAAAAAATTGATGTTTTAGACGGGTTATTCGATGTCTATTCTGAAGTCACCAATTTTGACAATGCCGATAAAACTCAAGTAACCGCACAGCGCTATCATGTTGAAGCGGGTTTAACCTTCCCTTTGGTTACGCCAGCTTGGTTTTTGAATTCAGAATTTAAAATACTACAAACCCATTACCAACAAGACAATATTCCTTTGGAAAGTGAGCTTGAAGAAAGTGTAAGCAGAACATTACCTAAAGTCCGTTTTCATGGTGGGGTTAATTTTGATAGGCAAAGTCATTTTTGGGGAAATAGTTTTACACAAACCTTAGAGCCGCAACTGCAATATCTTTATATTCCTGAAAAAGATCAAAGTAATATAGGGCTATATGATACAACCACACTACAAGATGACTATAACGGTCTATTTCGTGATAAACGTTTTAGTGGTTTAGATAGGATAGCTCAAGCCAATCAATATTCTTGGGGAATAACGAGTCGTTTACTCGACAGTGCCAATCAAGAACAACTTAGGGTCAGCTTAGGACGAATTGTTTATCTTAATGACAGTAATTTTACCTTTGAAGAAAACCAAGGAATTGTAGCCGATGCTTCGGCATTAGCGGCAGAAGTCTACGCTCGTATAAATAGTAGTTGGCAGTTCAGTAGCGACATTCAATATAATACAGAAGATGATGTTACCAACAAGAGTCAAACCAGTATTGATTATCTTTTTGGTGAAAATCAAACAATACAATTGAACCATCGATACACTCGTGATGTCTCAGGTATAACATTAGAGCAACTATCTTTAGCGGGGAATGTCAGCATAAATAAAAATTGGCAAGTTATTAGCCGAGTAACTCAAGATTTACAGCAAAATCGAAGCATAGAAACTTATGCGGGTTTACAGTACCAAAGTTGCTGTTGGTCACTGAGTTTTGCTTATCATCGTTATATTACAGCAAACTTTGATGAACCATCGAGTAATAATAAAAATCGCGATGAATTCAACAATGGTTTTATGCTAAGATTTAGCATGAGAACAAAAGACATTACAGATATGTTCAACTCAAGTATATTTGGCTACAAACGCCCTTACTTTCTCAATAATTAAATATAAGAAATAGACGATACATGAAAAAATCATTGAAATTTTTACTTTTAACAAGCGCTTTGACGGTAACATCTTTTTTTCCAGTACAAGCACAACAAGTTGAACTTGATCGAGTATCAGCCATTGTAAATGGTGGTGTTGTTTTGGAATCTGAAATAAAAGACCTAATCGCAACCATAAAAAAACAAGCACTAAAAAATGATCAAAGTTTACCATCAGATAAAGCGTTAAGAACGCAGGTCACTGAAAAGTTGATCAACGATGCGTTGATCACTCAATTAGGCGAACGTATGGGTGTGCAAGTGAGTGATGCACAGCTTGATGAAACGCTAACGAATATGGCGAAAGAAGAAAAATTAACGTTAGACCAGTTTCGTCAGAATCTTGTTAAAGATGGCACAGATTACGATAAGTATCGTGAACTAGTCAGAACTGAACTTATTTCTGGCGAGGTACGCCGCAATAGTGTTAGTCGCCGTATTTATGTTTCACCACAAGACGTGGCTAATTTGATTTCTTCTATGGAAGAAAAAATTAATACTGATGTTGAATATCGTCTGGGACACATACTGATTGAGTTCCCAGCGAATCCAACACAAGATGATATGAATGCCGCTAAAGTTCGGGCTGAAAAAGTAATTGAATTGCTTAATAACGGCAGTGACTTTGCAAAAATTGCTATTGCTTCTTCAGGCGGTTCAAATGCCTTAGAAGGTGGTGATTTAGGTTGGAAAAATATCAATGAATTACCGACATTATTCTCATCAATTGTTGATGGTGAGAAAAAAGAATCAATTTTAGGACCTATCCGTACCGGTTTAGGTTTTAGTATTGTAAAAATTATAGATATTCGTGGTTTGCAAATCGTTGAAGTAGAAGAAGTGAAAGCACGGCACATATTGATTGAACCTTCTGTTATCTTGAGTGAAGCCAAAGCTGAAAGTATTCTGCTAGGCCTTATGGACAGAGTTAACGCAGGTGAAGCTGATTTTGGCGACTTAGCTAAAGAGTATTCAGACGGACCTACTTCAGTGCGAGGTGGTGATCTAGGTTGGTCAGACCCTGATGTTTACGATCCTACTTTTAAGGCGGCCTTAGCGCGATTAAAAGTTGATGAAATGCATAAGCCTTTTAGAACTTCATTTGGTTGGCATTTAGCGCAATTAACCGGTCGAAGAACACTTGATGCGACAGAACAAATGAATGAAAGTAAAGCTCGTCGCATTTTATTCAATAGAAAGTTTGGTTTAGAAAGTGCGCGTTGGATTAAAGAGCTTCGTGATGAAGCCTATGTAGAGATTTTTAGTCGAGATACAAAATAATGACAAAGCGTATAGCTATCACGCCAGGCGAACCTGCAGGAATTGGCCCAGACTTAACCATTTTCATTGCTCAGCAAGATTGGCCCGTTGAGCTTGTGGTAATTGCTTGTAAAAAGTTAATGCAAGAGCGCGCTGAAGTTTTAGGTTTACCACTCACATTTATTGATTATGATGTTTCGAAAGCCGCTAAACCTCAAAAAGCTGGGACACTAACGATATTGTCTGTCGATATGGCTGAGGCTTGTATTCCTGGTGAGCTTAATGCTGAAAATGGTAGTTATGTCATTGAAACATTAAGAATTGCCAGTGAAAAAAATATCTCTGGTGAAATCGATGCTATTGTCACTGGCCCCGTGCATAAAGGGTTAATTAATAAAGCGGGTATCGCTTTCAGTGGTCATACAGAATATTTTGCTAGCCAAGCTAACTGTGCCGATGTCGTGATGATGTTGGCGACAGAAGGCTTAAGAGTTGCATTAGTGACAACGCATATTCCTTTAGCTTATGTTTCTAAAGCGATCACCGCAGAACGTTTACAAAAAGTCACCCGTATTTTAAATACCGATCTTATTAATAAATTTGGTATTAAAGAGCCTAAAATCTACGTCTGTGGCATAAACCCTCATGCGGGAGAAGATGGGCATCTAGGTCGAGAAGAAATCGATGTGATGATCCCAGCCTTAAATGTACTCAGAGATGAAGGCATCAAGCTTATTGGGCCATTACCTGCTGATACTATCTTCCAGGAGAAGTACTTAAGTGATGCTGATGCCATTTTAACTATGTATCATGATCAAGGCTTGCCAGTCTTGAAATATAAAGGCTTTGGCGCTTCGGTTAATATTACCTTAGGCTTACCTTTTGTTCGAACCTCGGTAGATCACGGTACCGCACTTGAATTAGCGGGTACCAACTTAGCTGACCCAGGAAGCTTTATTGAAGCAATCACCACAGCCATTAAATTAGCAAATAATCAATCATGAATAATAAAACTCATCTAGGCCACCAGGCCAAAAAACGCTTTGGACAAAACTTTTTACATGACGAAGGTGTGATCAGTAAAATTGTTGATGCTATCGACCCTGAGCCAGGAGAAAATCTTATCGAGATTGGTCCTGGATTAGGCGCATTAACCGAACCGGTTATTGACCGAGCCGGTGCTATTTCTGTTGTCGAACTTGACAGAGATCTTGCCCATCGTTTACGCCATCATCCTTTTATTGCTGATAAAATTACTATTTACGAAGCGGATGCCCTTAAATTTGATTTTAGTGAAATAGCGACCGCAGAACGACCTTTAAGAATTTTTGGCAACTTACCTTACAACATTTCTACGCCACTTATTTTTCATCTTTTAACGTTTAAAGATAGCGTGAAAGATATGCACTTTATGCTGCAAAAAGAAGTTGTTCAACGTATGGCTGCTAGTGAAAATTGTAAAGCCTATGGTCGACTTTCAATCATGACGCAATATCAGTGTCAGGTTATCCCTGTTATGCAAATAGGCCCAGAAGCTTTTAAGCCAGCGCCTAAGGTTGATTCTGCTATCGTGAGATTAATTCCTCATGGTGAGATTAAAAATCCAGTAAAAGATATTAAATCGCTTAACCAAGTTTGTTTGGCGGCATTTAACCAACGTAGAAAAACGATACGCAATAGTTTTAAAAAATTGTTTACGGTTGAACAATTAGCGGCTTTAGGTATCGATGCAAGACTTCGTGCAGAGAACTTACCGATCACAGATTATATCAAACTGGCAAATTTCTTAACTGATAACCCGGTTGAGTTATGAAGGACGATTCAACATTAACTACAGTCGAATCAATTTCTATGGGATATGATATTTCGGTCAGCGTTAAAACTGAGTATATTGCCTCACAATTGATTGAAAACGAAAAGAACTATGTATTTAGTTATACGATTAGTATTGCCAATAATAGTAATAAACCGGTTAAATTATTGTCTCGTTATTGGTTGATTACCGATGGCGACAATAAGACCTCTACCGTTGCCGGTGAAGGTGTTATCGGTAAGCAGCCTATCATAGCCCCAGACAACACGTACACTTATACCAGCGGTTGTATCTTAAAAACCCCAGTCGGTACTATGCAGGGCCATTACCAAATGCTAAGTGATGATAATGACTTGCAACAAGTTGAGATACCTGTTTTTGGTTTAGCTCAGCCACACATTCTTAACTAACTGCGACGCTTCGTTTATGGCTATCTATTTTGTCGGAGATATTCAAGGCTGTTACCACGAACTACGCGCCTTACTAGACCAAGTTGCCTTTTCGCCTGAAACTGACCAGCTTTGGCTAGCGGGTGATCTGGTTGCTAGAGGTCCAGACTCCTTAAAAACGCTGAGATATATAAAAGCACTGGGTAATAGTGCTCGAGTGGTTTTAGGTAATCATGACCTGCACTTATTAGCTATTTATGGTGGCTTGAAAAAAACAAAAGCTAGTGATTGTTTCGATGAATTATTAGCTGCTGCAGACGTTGATGAGTTAATGGGTTGGCTTGCTAGTCAACCGCTTATCCAAAAGTTACCCAATGAAAATGTTTATATGAGTCATGCAGGTTTGCCACCCTTTTGGACACCTGCAGAAGCTATGGAACAAGCAAACGATGTTAATATCAAGCTAGCATCAGCGCTAAGAAATGATTGGTTAGCCATAATGTATGGTGAAGAACCTAATCTATGGTCTTTGGCAAAATCTGCTGATGAAAAATTTCGAGTGACCGTTAACTCACTGACCAGAATGCGTTATTGCCAACTCGATTATGGCTTAGAGTTTTCATGTAAGCTTGCAGTTGAGCAAGCACCTGCCCATATAAAACCTTGGTTTGAGTTTACACAAAAACAAACAAATTATAGTTGGATATTTGGTCATTGGGCTTCATTAATGGGGCACTGTCCTGTTGACAATATTTATGCATTAGATACAGGGTGCGTCTGGGGCGGACATCTAACGTTATTACGATGGTCTGACAAGCAGTTGTTTACTGAGCCTTGCCACAGTACAAAACAAAAATAAAAAAACTTATAATAAAGCAATAACTAAAGGTGAAAAATAGCTTAAGCTTGTTATAATAAAATTAACGGTTAAGTTTTTAACAATATTAACCGATAATCTAATCGACAATAATGACAAATAAGCTATGATTATTGGCTTTGAAAATATAGGCCTGCATTCAAGGAAGTAGCAATTAATTTAGTTTACACTCGTACTCAATACTATCTATTTACACGGTGACATTTATGAATTTAACGGTAGCAATGAAAATAATGGGTGGTTTTGCCATTATTGCAGTCTTACTAGTAATAACTAGTGCTATATCTCTATGGAATTTGAACATAATTAAAGGCTCTACTGTACAACAAAGTGAGTTGGCGATCCCAACATTAAAAGGGAGTAACAAGCTTGCTAACACCTTAACCCAAATAGGTAACCTTACTTTACGTGCATATTATCAAACCGAATTAACGCCACTTAATAATAATCTTACGGCATATAATCAAGATAAAGATGACTTTTCTACTGAGCTGAAGAAATTAAAGCAAGTGGTGCGAAATGAAAATTCTTTATTAACTAATCTAGGTCAAGTCGATTCAGTTTATGCAGATCTCGAAAAAGAAATAGGATTGGTTTTTAGTAATAGGCAAGCCAGTATTAATCAAGCACTTATTTTAAGAGAAAAAATAGCTAACCTTGAAGAAAAAGCTGATGATGCAGCTACGATGTTACTAGACCTTGCCGACCACGACTTAGCTGACACTAAGCTTCAGCGAGCGGTTAGTTTAGGTGAAAGTATTGAAACCTTACTTAATGGGCTAGTAAGCTCAGCACTTGAATATCGAGGTTTAATCGACAGGTCGTCAACAGATTTAGTTGGTAACCAAATATCCAATAGCTTTGTTGATGTAAATAAATCATTTACCGATATTATATCCGAGCTATCTAATCAAGGCGCCGAAGATGTAGCTGATGATTTGTCTGTTGCTTTGAGTGAATTAACTGAATTAATTAACTCTAACAATGATATTTTTTCTCACAAAGATAAACAACTGATTGCCCTTAAAGTCGCAACAGAAAACTTAGATGCTGCAGAACGTGACATCAAAAAAGCCAATGCCATTTTAGAAAAACAAGTCGATTTAGCGAATCAAACTGCGTTGACGGCTGGTAAACTTGTTCAAGAAAAAGTGGCCGATGGTAACTCACAAACTATAGGTATTATGATTTTTTCAATTGTTGCCGCAATTGGTATTGCTTGGTTTACACTGCTTAGTATTACCCGACCACTGTCTTTGGTTAATAAAATGCTTAACATCGTTGCTTCTGGTGATTTATCTCATAAGTTAGATGAAACGGGTAAAGATGAATTTGCTGAATTATCACGTAACTGTAATTTATTAATTGATAGTTTGCGTACGCTTATTCAAGGTATTGTTAGTCGCTCTACACAACTAGCAACTGCCGCAGAAGAAACTTCAGCGGTAACCGCACAAGGTACCATTGCTATCGCAGAACAACGCTCACAAGTTGAACAAGCCGCTTCTGCGACTACGCAAATGAGCAGTACTTCTCAAAGTGTACTATCAAGTGCTAATGATACATTAGGCGAAATAAAGCAAGCCGATGACGAAGCCAAGCGTATCAAGATTATTTCTGAACGCAATCGCCAAACTATCGGCTTACTTGCTGATGAAGTTGAAGAAGCAGCACAAGTTATTAATAAACTACAGCAAGACAGTGCTTCTATCGGTGGTATTCTTGACGTCATTCGCGGCATAGCTGAGCAAACAAACTTACTGGCATTAAACGCAGCTATTGAAGCCGCTCGTGCCGGAGAACAAGGTCGTGGTTTTGCCGTAGTTGCTGATGAAGTAAGAACGCTTGCTAGTAGAACGCAAGTGTCTACACAAGAAATACAAAACATGATTGAGGTACTGCAAACCGGTGCTCAACGAGCTGTTGGCGTTATGGATACAGGTAAAAAGCAAGCAGCAAATTGTGTAGAACAGAGCGAAGAAGCAGAGAAAGCGCTGCAAACTATTACTCATTCGGTTCATGAGGCATTTGATAAAAGTACACAAATTGCCGCGGCTGCTGAAGAACAAAGTGTCGTCGCCCATGAGATTAGCGTTAATTTAGAGTCTATTGTTGCCATTGCCGAACAAACAACGGCAGGTGCACAGCAAACGGCACAATCAAGTAATGAAGTCGCTAAGTTAGCTGAAGAATTACAACAGTCAGTGCAAGAGTTTAAGCTATAAGTGCTGATCGCTTTGCTGATAATGGTTAGCTAATGAATTAACTTTTATTAACGATTAAAAAGCCCCCGCTGAGGATAACTTCAGCGGGGGCTTTTTGTTGATTGCAGCTAACGTGGGCAATAACTTATTGAGAGCAGCGCTTGAGCTGATAGCGGGTGTTACCAACCAATAGATTTAAGCCAACCATTTATTGACCTCAATAACGCTTTTTCAGGGTAATAGCCAATTTGGTTATTGTGCAGTTCAGTTTGTCGATAATAGACTTTCATTTCTTTAACTGCTTGTGCTTTACGAATTTTAGCGGCAGAGGTTGCTAATTGCTGCTCTCTTGACAGATAGATATCTAAGACAGGAAACTCACTGGTCGCCAATACTTTAGCAAAGGAGAGACTTTGCTCTGCAGTATTCATATAACCACTAAGCATGACCATAGCACTCGGCGATTGAAGTTTGCCGGTGCTGTATAAATTAGCCAGTAATATGGCATGACTGCCTTTTGATACCACAACAAATATACCTGGATAATCTTTAGCTTTCTCCATCACCGCCGTCATCAGTTCGGTCAAACGCTCTTTGTGTGCCAGTAAGGTTTTATCATCCTCTTCGAGTTGAATTGATCGCTTCAATGCGCGAGAAGGGTAACCTAAAGGAATACCTGGCGGCTGAATAGCTATGGTTGTCCAACCTTGGCTAGGCAGTACTTTTTGTAGATAATTTAAGGCGTTGCTACTTTTTGCACTCATTCCCCAGTCAGGGAGCAGTATCATTACCCCTTTTTGATTACTGGCGGTATTTTCATTGATAATGGTAATAAAGTCTTGAGCGCCAGCTAACATAGGCGTTATTTTTTCAGCCGTTAGATAATGAGTCAGATCTTGTTCTTGTTGCAGCAGCGAATTAATAGGGGCGAAAATTTCTGGACGTTTTTTAGTAATTACTTTGCTGGCATCACTGGATTCATCTGCTGTTTTTGTCGCCTCTTGCTGCTCTGGAGCTTTTGGCTTTTCGGTTTTATTTTCTTCTTGGTATAACAATGCATAACTATTAATAGTAACAAGGCTAAATAGACAGAAAATGATTAATGAAGCTAAAACACGGAATGACATAGGTTCCTTAAAATTATAGGCGGTGAGTACTTACCGAAAATTGTTTAATGGACGAATGATCAATTATCGGCAAATACTTTATTTTCTTAACCAGAAAAAATGCTCATCAAAGAAATGGGCAAGGAACTTTGAACGTGAGTGTCTTTTCTGTACATGGATGTGCGAGCTCTAACATCTGCGCATGCAATAATAACCGTGCACTTGCCGTAACCGCTGACTCATGTGAGTATAATCTGTCACCCAAAATAGGGTGGCCTAAAAATAACATATGGACACGTAGTTGATGAGAACGCCCTGTTATCGGGGTTAATTCAACTAAGGTACTTGGCACCGAGTTAGCATCAGTATCGCGTGATAATACTCGGTAATGGGTCAACGACTGTTTACCACGTTCATGGTCAACCATTTGTCGTGGACGATTTGGCCAGTCACAAATAAGCGGTTGATCGACCGAACCATTATCATCTTTCATATGACCATAGACGCGGGCAATATAGCTTTTTTTCGTTTCGCGTTGCTGAAACATTCGGCTAATTGCGACATGTGCAGGTTTATGTAGCGCCATGATCAATATACCCGATGTTGCCATATCCAATCGATGCACCACCGTTGCCGTTGGTAGCACTTTATTTACTCGACTTTGTAAACAATCTTTATGAGCGGGTAAACGACCTGAAACGGTTAATAAACCACTTTGTTTGTTGAGCACGACAATATCATTGTCGCGATAAATTATATCAAGATAAGGCGACATAGGCGGGCAATAAACAAATTCTGGGTTTGGCGCCATAGGCACAACTTTTTGTTGTGCCTGCTGATCTTTTGGAGTTTCGTGTTGGCTTGACATCGTTAGTTACTCACCACTATTAAACGTATCGCTTCAAACTTCAACTGTGCTTTACCTATGTAGTGGCTTAATTCACTTTGTTGTACTTTGATAAAGTCGAGCTCTTGCTGGCGAACACTTGGGTTGATAGTTTTTAGTGCAGTTAAGCGTTGAAATTCTGCATCTAGCGTTTTATGCATATTGGCTAGGGCTTTTTCTTGAATACTCAAAACTTGTGGCTTAGCATGTGCTTCAGCTTTTGCTACTAACGGTGTTACTTGATCTTTCAAGGCTTTAACCAATTGTAGCGCTACTTGTTTTTTAACGGGTGCAAGCTGTTGATCTAGAACATTTTCACCCACTTTATCTGCCAAGTCAGTGCCATTCTTATCAACCAAAACACGTATGGGTGTCGTCGGTAAATAACGCCCCAGCTGTAAGTGATTGGGAGCGGTCGCTTCGATAGTAAAAATACATTCAATAAAAAATGTTCCTGCCGGCAATGCTGGGTTTTTCAATAAACCTATGCTCGAGTTACCCGTTTGATCACTGAGCACTAAATCCATTGCGCCGCGCACCATAGGGTGGTCCCAAGTTAATAAGTGATAATCTTCACAAGCTAGCGCAGTATCTCGGTTAAAAGTAATGGTTGTACCATCATCAGGCAGGCAAGGGAAATTACCACAAAGCATGTGCTCACTAGGTTGTAAAGCGATGGCATTATCTGACTTGTCGTCTTGAGTAATGCCAAAAACATCAAGTACTTGAAACATAAATTGTGGCAATTCAATTTGTTGGTCCAGTGCTGAAATTTCTTTAACTAGTTGGTGAGAGCGCCCTTGACCAGAAGAACGTAATTCTAGTAATTTATCCCGTCCTGACTCTAATTCCGCTTTAAGGGTTAAGTGCTCTTCATGGCTTTCATTGATTAACTTTTCTGCGGCTGTCGACTGCCACTGCGCCGTTAAGGCTAAATCAAACAGTTTATCACCAAACTTATCAAAAATTGCTCGGCCAGTGATACAAGTATGTTCAAAAGCGTTTAAACCATTTTGATACCAGTCAAAAAGTAACCCTTGTGCAGAATCAGTAAAATAGGGGACATGCAAACGAATGGTTTGTGTTTGTCCAATACGGTCTAAACGACCAATACGCTGTTCTAAAAGATCAGGGTTGCTAGGTAAATCGAATAACACTAAGTGATGAGCGAATTGGAAGTTTCGACCTTCACTGCCTATTTCAGAACAGAGTAAACATTGTGCACTGTCTTCGTCTTGGGCAAAATAAGCAGCGGCTTTATCGCGTTCGAATATACTCAAACCTTCATGAAAGACCGCTGCACGAATACCTTCTTTTACGCGTAACGCCGCTTCCAAGTCAATCGCAGTTTGTGCATGCGCACAAATGACCAATAACTTTTCTTTTTTCAATGTTTGTAATAGTTCGATTAAGTAATCAACACGGGGGTCGATATCCGTCCAATTTTCATGACTGTTTAACGAAAACAAAATTTCAGGCGTAAAAACTTGTTTAGCTTGAGCCAAGGTTTTTAAATTTTCACTAGTGTCCGATAATAAAAACTCATTGATTTGCTCTTGATAAGCTTCTGGCAAAGCTAGAGGCGTTGAATGCAATTCACGCTCAGGGAAACCTTTTATGGTATTTCTGCTGTTTCTAAAAAGAATACGGCCTGTGCCATGACGGTCGAGTAGTTGTGTTAGCACTTGTTCACGTGATGCATCTTGCGCAAGGATTTCATTATCGCTGGGCAATGCTATATTGATATTTATTAAATGTTGACTGATATCGGTTTCTTTTAATAGCTTAGTCAATGTTGCTTGTTGTGCGGGTGACAAAGCATCTTTAGCAACCAAGGCATTGGCGGCATTGGCGACTTCAGTATAGTGGCTTTCTTCTTCTGTAAATTTTTGATAATCAAAGAAACGGTCAGGGTCAAGCAAGCGTAAACGAGCAAAGTGGCTTTCATGACCAAGTTGATCTGGTGTTGCTGTTAATAACAAAACCCCAGGGATAGTCTGGGCTAGTTGCTCAATACATAAATATTCAATGCTAGGGTTGTCTTGATGCCAATTTAAGTGGTGAGCTTCATCAACTACCATTAAATCCCAGTCCTCAGCAATGAGCTCTTCATACCACTCTGGATTTTTGGTAACAAAATCTAAATTAACCAAAACGAGTTGTTCAGTACTAAATGGATTTTCTTGTTCACCTGAGTTTTTTATTTCTTGGCAACGTTCACTATCAAAAATACTAAAATGTAAGTTAAAACGGCGTAACATTTCTACCAACCACTGATGCATAAGTGATTCAGGCACAATAATTAAAATACGTTGTGCACGACCGGTAACAAGCTGCTGGTGAATAATGAGGCCAGCTTCAATGGTTTTACCTAAACCAACTTCATCGGCAAGTAACACGCGAGGTGCAAATCTACAGCCAACTTCTTCAGCGATATAAAGTTGATGAGGAATTAAACTGACTCTGCCACCACTTAAACCCATTAATGGCGATTGCTGCTGAGTATGCTGGTGTTTTAAGCTATCTTTGCGTAAACGAAACCAGTCGAGACGGTCAACTTGACCATTAAGCAATCGATCGTGCGGTTTATTAAATTTGATAAAGTGGTCAATCATCACTTCTTTTAGTGACGTTTCTTCACCGGTATCTTGGCGCTTACCATGGTAAGTGAGTAAGTTGTCAATATCTTCAACCTCTTCAACGATAAGCATCCAGCCTTCGTGGCTAGGAATACTATCCCCTTGGTTGAAAATAACACGTGTTAATGGTGCATTTGCTATGGCATATTGGCGCGATTCACCGGTAGCGGTAAATAAAATAGAAACAAAACGGTGTTCAACCGTTAGTACCGTGCCTAATCCTTGATCCGACTCTCCGTCACTTATCCATCGTTGACCAGGGTAAAAAACCATATAAAAACTCCAAAAATTAAAACCTTGCACGATTTTTAAAAACTTGTGCAACAGAACACGCCAATACGGCATTAAAAAAGGGCGCTATAGTAACGTTAATCATAGTTAGGATCACCAAAAAATGCCGAGAATTTACAAAAGGCGGCAATAAAGTTTGTCTGAGGACAAATAATCTTTCGATGCCACTTGCCAGTGATAAATTTAGCTGGCAAAGTAAAGTTATCATTCACGTAATAAGGTGATCGGTAAAGGTATAGTTACTGTTTTTGGTTTTTTAGTCGCAGTTGAAGACTAAGTGATTAAGCTTACTTAACGATTCTTCTGTGTCACGTTAACTTAGATAGGAGATCTTTGTATGAATGATGAAAAAATTCTTTACGTATTAGACACAAATATTTTATTACACGAACCTTTCGCTTTTCTCTCTTTTAAAGAGCACGACGTGGTCGTCCCCATGACTGTGCTTGAAGAATTAGACTCCATTAAAGACCGCCGCAAAGATGTTAGTCGAGATGCCCGTGTTGCGATACGTGCACTTGAAGATATGCTTGTCGATGCCACTCCTGAAGAAGTACTTGCGGGTGTTAAATTACCTCAAAATGATGACGAACATCCCAGTGGTTGTTTATCAATCTTTAATGATTATACCTTAGAGCAAAAAGCTGGCCGGTTATCTTTTAATGAAAATGACAATCGTATTATTAACGCGGCTTTATACCTACAGGAAAAAAAGGCGCCCAATAAAGTTGTCTTGGTCACTAAAGATATTAATATGCGCTTAAAAGCTAAAGGCGCAGGTTTGGCTTATGTTGAGGATTACCGTACAGATCAGCTTATCGATGATATTAAATTTTTAACGAAAGGCTATCACAAGTTTGAAGGTGACTTTTGGCAACATGTTAATGAGTGTGAAAGTGAAACTGAAGGCCGAAATACCACCCACTATGTTAAGCGTGATGTCCTTCCTAATACTTACATGAATGAATATCTTATTGATGATAGTGAGAACTTTGCCGGCAAAGTTACTGGTTGGGATGACGAAAAATTGTCGATAATGGATTTAAGCCGAGACCGTTTAATGGCAAAACAAGCGTGGGGGATCCATCCAAAAAACATTTACCAGGGGATGGCATTGGATGCTTTACTTGACCCAAGCATAGATTTAGTGATTCTTACTGGGCCAGCAGGTTGTGGGAAAACACTGCTAGCGCTGGCGTCAGCGCTTGAACAAGTAATAGAACGTGGCCTCTATGATAAAGTCATCGTTACGCGCAGTACTCCAGAAATTGCTGAGTCTATTGGCTTTTTACCCGGAACAGAAGAAGAAAAAATGGCGCCTTGGCTCGCGGCTATTACCGATTCATTAGAAGTGTTGCATAAACAAGATGAAAATATGAATGGTAGCCTTGATTACATAATGGAAAAAGCCAATATTCAGTTTAAGTCAGTGAATTTTATGCGCGGCAGAAGTATTCAAAACTCTTTGGTTTTGCTCGACGAATGTCAAAACTTAACGGCATCGCAATTAAAAACAATTATCACTCGTTGCGGTGAGGGTACTAAGCTGGTTTGTTCAGGTAATCTTGCTCAAATTGATAGTAATTATTTAACGGCGGTTACGTCAGGGCTAACCTATATTGTTGAACGTTTTAAAGACTTTTCAGGTAGCTCAACTATTAATCTAAATGGTGTGGTGAGAAGTCGATTAGCCTCTTTCGCCGAGGAAAATTTATAGGGTCAGCTGATTTTATAGGTAATATTTAAAGGCTCATTTTTGAGCCTTTAGTTTTGATAATTGACCGACTTAGCCGTGCGACTAGTTATCAAAGACTATTTTAAGTAAGATGTATTAATTGTTATAAATTAAAATTATCTGAATAAATATAAGGTTGCAACAGTGTTTGATAAGTCCTCCAAAGAACAGGTGTTTAGTCGTTACAATCGTTCTGTTTTGGCTGTGTTTATCGTAATAACATTGATTGCTATGTCGATAGCGTCTTACCGATATTTTATTGAGTTAGATTCATATCAGGCACGAGAACTTCGCACCTTAACTACACGTGCTAAGCAGTTAGAAAACACCTTGATTTTGGGGTTAAAAAGTATTGCTGGCATTAAAAAATTTGCTAATTATCATCTTTCTTTCCCCGAAGAGTTACTTGCTACAACCCCGCCACTTGAACAAGACGGTAATGAATTCTATTTAAAGAAAAATAGCCGAGATTCTTTTGCTCATCGAAAAAATTACCGAGGAAGTATAACGGGTATCGGGCAGGTTGCTGATTTTGATGAGTTACAAAAGCAAGAGCTGGCAATGGCAAATGCGTTAACGCCAGCATTTATTATTGCCAAAAATTCAATTAAAGAATCTAATTGGTTTTATTACATCTCTTTAAATCAATTTGTTAGCCTATATCCTTGGATAGGGCGTGATAGTTGGCGGTTCTCAGAGCATAACTTAAATAATGACAATATCAATAGCATTAAAACGCTATTGCCTGGCGACGACAATTTCTTTTGGTCACCACCTTATTTAGATTCAGCAGGTAAAGGCTTGAGTGCTTCGTTAGGCACAGCTGTCTATCGTAATAGATCACTCGCTGGCGCGGTGCTAATGGACTTTAGTTTATCAAGTTTGAGTGATGGTTTGCCTGATATTAGTAAACCTAATCAAGCGTTAATATTGCTTGATGAAAAGAACAATATTCTCATCCACAAAACGGCTGATAATCAAGCCTTATCAACCAAGCTAACTTGGCAAGATATTGCACCAAAGCAATTAGCAAGTTATTCCTATCAGCGCATTAATCAATTACCCGACAGTCACAAAGAGGGCACTTGGCTCATTCAAAAATATCAACTACCTATTAATGGTTGGGTTCTCCTTAAGTACCAACCTTATCAAGAATTTACTGCCTCTATTTTTAATCGATTTATCTTGATGCTGGTTTTGTTTTTTGTCGGGCTATTTGCCTTTATGAGTATCATCTATATCGTAACGCGCAAAACCTTTATGAAGCCCACTAAAGAATTTATTAATCATATTGAACATTGCTCGCATGGTGATCCAGGTAAAGTAAAACCTCCAGCGGACTGGTCATATTGGTTTAAAATTGTTGAAGATATTTTTGGACAAAATCGTACTTTATTGCAGCAAATGAAAGATCAAAATGTGATTCTTGATACGCGTGTTAACGAAAAAACCCAAGCGTTACGCCTTAAGAGTGAACAACACCAACGTGACTATGCTTTGCTGCGTTCGGTGATGGATGCTATTCCTGATTACATCATTTTTAACGACTTAGATGGCACCATGATGGGGTATAACAAAGCGTTTGAAAACTTTGTTCAAGCAGGCTCACTAGATTTAATTGGTAAGTGTAGTAATGAAGTAGTCAGTGTCGAGTTAGGTCAGTCATTAGTCGCTATGTCTGAAGCGTCATTAACACGGTCAACAGAACAAGGATTAGCAGAGGTTGTTGAAACACCGGCTAATACTTATGAGGTGTTTAGTAACCAGTTATATAGTCAAACCGCTGAAATTGTTGGCACTATCAATTTAGTACGTGATGTTACCGCGCAGTATTCGGCGAATGTCGCTTTGGAACAAGCAAAAAACCAAGCTGAATATGCTAACCAAGCAAAAAGTCAGTTTTTAGCTAATATGAGCCATGAAATACGCACGCCAATTAATGCGATTAAAGGTATGCTATTTTTATTAGCCAGAACACGTTTAACGAATGAACAGCAGCAACATATATTAAATGCTGAAGGTGCATCTGTGTCCCTTTTACATTTGGTTGATGAAGTGCTTGATTTAGCCAAAATAGAATCTGGCAATATGTCTGTTATAAAAATGCCCGCCAGTATTGACAAAATAGTCGATCAAGCCGTTAAACTTAATATCGGTATGATCAGTGAAAAACAATTATCTCTAAAGATAAATATTGCTGTTGATGTGCCAGATATTGTCTTAACTGATGATATGAGATTGGTGCAAGTACTAACAAACTTACTTAATAATGCGATGAAGTTCACCCACCAAGGTGAAATTTCACTAACAGTTGAAAAAGTTAATACGGGCAATGATGCTGTAGGCACCATCTTTGATGACTCACAGGTTTTAGTACGCTTTATCGTTGCTGATACCGGTATAGGTATAGCTCAAGAAAAACAAGGTCACTTATTCGAAGCATTTCGTCAAGCAGATGAGTCGATGACCCGCGAATATGGTGGTTCAGGATTAGGATTATCTATTTGTCAGCAAATTATCAATCTTTTATCGGGTGACATTTCCTTGAAAAGTGACTTAGGTAAAGGCACTAGCTTTACTTTTGTTTTACCTTTTAACGTTGTTGAAAATAAGGCATTAAGCAAAAAATCAGCACTGACCTTGTGCAGTTATTCTCAAGAATTATCTGAATCGTTAATAGGTCATCTAGCGGGTTCTCAAATAAGCCATGTTAATATTACGGCGTTATCGGAACTCGACAAATATAAGAACAATGAAAATGTAGTGCTGATTATTGACGAACAAAGCATTAATAAATATCCAGAAAAAATATATCAAAGCTGTCTTGATAACCAGATTTTATTAGCGATAAGTCATCCAATGGCTAAAGGTATTTCCAGTGAAATCATTGAACGTATTGAGGCATTAAAACTTTCTTATATCTTGCTAGAAAAACCACTTTATCGAAGCTTTATCAGTAAGCTATTTTCAGTCATAACAGCTAGAGAGCTTGCGGCTGAAGCAGCTATTGACGAATCGATTCCTTTGCAAAGCCTGTCGCAAGATATTGATAATTTAAAAGGTATTAATGTTTTATTGGTTGAGGATAATTTAGTTAATCAGTTGGTGGCAAAAGAGCTATTAAAAACGATGCAAGCCAATGTCATTATTGCGGGTCATGGTAAAGAAGCGTTGGAAATATTGACCGATAAGCAGCACCATATTGATGTTGTGCTTATGGATATTCAAATGCCGATCATGGATGGTTTAACAGCGACTAGGCAAATACGCCAACAAAAAGAATTTCATAACTTACCCATTATCGCGATGACGGCGCACGCCCGTGAAGAAGACAAGCAGAGAAGCTTAGCAGCGGGTATGAATAAGCATATGGCAAAACCTATCAGTGCTGAATTACTACTTTCGAGTATTTTAGACGTGCTTAATTAATTGCAACAACTCATCGTTATTCACATTAATAACAGCTCGGTGTTATGGTTCCTTACCCACTACAGTCGTATTATTAAGGTCTGTTTTTAATGCTCGCTTTACCTTTTTATGGAACCGCTCTGCTGTGTAATGCCCGTTACCTACCGCTAACTCTGAAGCGGGAGCTATTTTCCCTAAAGGTAAAAGCCTAGGCCCTGTTGGCTCTGCTAGCACATACGATATGCCATCAATAACAACTGTTTGATCATTTGCTTGCACAGGCATTTGAATACCGAGTAAAGCGTGATTATCAATAAAGACTAGAATCATTTTTATACGTGGCATTAGGCTACGTAAAATTGCCGCTGTTAACGTGACTTTACTGTCGCAATCACCTTGGTTTTCCCATAATAACTTTAATGGTGGATTAAAACCTGCTCCAGAGGCGGTTACTCTTGATTCTAAAGTTGCATAGGGAATACTTTGTATAAATCCTAAAACATAGTCGGTAACTTTTCGAATGTTTTTTATTGAAAACTTTTTAAGAATAATAGGCTTTACCGGCTTTAAATCAATGCTGGCAATATTTGCAAATCGTCCATGGTCTGGTTTTACCGCGTTAATTTGATCATGAGTTATAAATTGATGATAGTAATTATCTGCTAAATATTGATCACTTAACGCTTGCTTTAACTCATAAACTCTAGCGTAGGCGGCATTGATTGTTTGGTTGTTTCGTCCTTTTATGACAATTTCATCATTTGTGGAATTTTTATTAAAATCAATCATTACCCCACGGATAGGCTCTGCACGTAATTTCTTTTGTAGGGCATTATTAATTGAATATTTTGCCATATCAGCTTTAAATACTTTGAAGTTTCTAAAACGATCGAATATTGCTTTTTTAGCCAGTAAAAATTGTAGGCTTTGTGTTTCACCCTGATAATCAAGCCATTGATAATTAAATTGGTAATTATCTCCTTTTTCTACTTTTGAAAAGGCGAGTTGTTCGGCTAAGGCCAAAGAGGGCATTAAACAGCAAAGCGTTATGCATAAAAATTTAGTTAACATAGGAGAAGTCATCGAAAATAATCAAACCACTAGCAAAGATATTACCTATGCTAACATTAACGCATTTTTACTTTTCATACCAATCAACAAAAGATGACTTAATATTTATCGTTGACGCTTTACTTTTAAGCAGATTTTGCTATATTCAAACGCATGTTTGAAATGATTGTTTCAAAAGTTAAATTACAATGTTATTTGTCGTAACATTTAAAAATATTAGGGGAATACCGTGGCTGATTATCAAGCACCATTAAAAGATATGAATTTTTTGTTATATGATGTTTTTTCAATGGAAGCAATGTGGCAGTCAATGCCTACCTTATCAGAGCATGTCGATCGCGAGACCGCGCAAGCCATCTTACAAGAATGTGCAAAAATAGCTGAGCAAGAAATTGCCCCGCTTTCACGCCAAGGTGATGAAATTGGTGTAAGTTTCAATGAAGGTAAAGTAACAACCGCTCCAGGTTATAAAGAAGCATTTAAAACTTACGCTGATGGTGGTTGGACAGGCTTAGGTGGCGAACCTGACTTTGGTGGTATGGGTATGCCTAAAGTGATCACGGCATTACACGAAGAAATGCTCTGTTCAGCAGATATCGCCTTTTCATTATATCCAGGGCTAACCGCTGGTGCTGGCTTATCGATTGCTAAGCATGCGACAGACGAATTGAAAGAGCGCTATTTAACACGTTTGTATGCAGGCGACTGGATGGCAACCATGTGTTTAACTGAACCTCATTCTGGTACTGATTTAGGATTGATTTACACTAAAGCTGTTCCTGAAGACGATGGTAGCTTTGCCATTAGTGGTACAAAAATATTTATTACTGCCGGCGAACACGATATCACTGAAAATATTGTCCATTTAGTATTGGCGAAATTACCCGGTGCGCCAGCCGGCCCTCGTGGTATTTCACTATTTTTAGTCCCTAAATATCAAGTCAATGACGATGAGTCATTAGGTGATTTTAATAATGTGAGCTGTGGTTCCATTGAACATAAAATGGGTATTCACGCTTCAGCAACTTGTGTAATGAATTTTGATAGCTCAAAAGGTTACTTAGTTGGCGAAGAGAATAAAGGCTTAGCCTGCATGTTCACTATGATGAATTTTGAACGTATTGGTGTTGGTATTCAAGGTATTGGTGCGGCAGAACGTTCTTACCAGAATGCTTTAGAATATGCAAAAGAACGCTTACAAGGTCGTTCATTGTCAGGCGCTAAGTATCCAGAGAAAGCAGCTGATCCTATCATTGTTCATGGTGACGTACGTCGTATGTTACTTAACATGAAGGCATTAACTGAAGGTTCACGCGCATTGTCTACGTACATTTCAATGACACTGGATATGGCAACCTATGGTGAAGGCGAATTAAAAACTAAGGGTGAGAGTTTATCAGCTTTAATGACTCCTTTAGCGAAAGCCTTTTTTACCGATTTAGGTCTTGATAATACCGTTGCAGGTCAACAAGTCTTAGGTGGTCATGGTTATATCCGTGAATGGGGACAAGAGCAGCTGGTTCGTGATGTACGTATCGCACAAATATACGAAGGCACTAATGGCATTCAAGCGATGGACTTATTAGCAAGAAAAGTAGCCGCTAGTAAGGGCGAGTTAATGCAGACTTTTATCAATGAAGTGAACACTTACATTGAACAAACTTCTGCCGATAACATGCAAGAATTTATTCAACCTTTAAAAGATGCCAATATTGATTTAGCTGAATTAACTCAGCATATCCTTAAAGCAGCGCAAGGGAATATTGAAGAGTTAGGAACATCGGCTAACGATTACCTGCATGTATTTGGTTACACAGCAATGGCATTTGTTTGGGCTAAAATGGCTGAATCAGCTTTGGCTAAAGAAAGTTCAAGTGATGAATTTTATGAAAGTAAAATAAAAACAGCGCGCTACTACTTCGCACGTTTGTTACCTCGTCGTTTGTCATTGACTGCGTCGATAAAAGCGGGTTGTGATACCTTGTTTGATATTGATGAAAGCTTATTCTAGTCAGCTAAAATAACATTAAATAGCATGATAAAAAAAGCGCTACCATTTTATGGTAGCGCTTTTTTATTGATCTCACAGCGACCCTTGCCATTCTATTGATGTTTTAGCGCCCCTTTTGTGGTGACGAAATTCTATTGATCTTACTGCGACCAAAGATTAAAAAATATAGGTGGTGCCAAATATCGCTACTTGTTCTTTTTGAATATTATTAATAGGTAAATTGTTTGTAGAATCTTCATGAGCTGTTGATGTTAACCCTCCGCTCACATACCAGTTATTGTTTATTGAATATTGACCTAGAATACCAAACCTAGCATAGGATTTTGCGCCGTTAATATCTCTGGAAGATACTTCGCTTGAAACAAAGTCATTACTGTAAAACTGGTAGATTGAGTGATCACTTAAAGACTCTATTTTTGCAGTAACAAGTAAGGCAAAATTTTCTTGTTGTAGTACTCGGTAACTGCCTTGAATAAAAAAAGTCTGTTCATTAATTTGATCAAGCCCCTGGTGTGAAAAACCACTTTGGGCACTAAAAGCTTTATTATCAAAAACGATCGCTATTTGGTGAGTTTCAGATTTGTTGATTAATCGTGTCTCAGATGGGGCAGTGGCTTTGCTTGTCAGAGGGAACCCTATGGCTTCTAAATCATAACCTTTATCTAAAGCCTCAAAAATTACCGCCGAATTGGCCCAGTCACTAATTAAGGATCCCTCTATAGCGCTTGGTACTATTTTTTCATCGTCGTAGGCTTGTGCATTAGGTAATACACTTAAGGTAAATAGTAGTGATAGCATCCATTTTATCAATATTTTCATGAGATAACCTATTCCAAAAAATTAATGTTTTTATTATTTTAATTAACTTTTACTAGATGTTAACTATAGGCAAGTATTGAAAAAAAGGCGTTATATTTAGCTTAAATACCACTTTATATCGCTTAATATTTGATTAGTCGAAGAATTAACCTTGGTCAACACAGTATAAAAAACAACGAGAGTATTTAGCTTAATAAAATATTGAGTGTGAAATAGTTGGCTTTAATGACCCTATTTATTTGTCTTTTATTGAAGGTAATGTCGAAGCGCCTCGAGTGAAGTTGTCTTTAGTCTATCAAAAAATAGCGGTTACTAATCGATATGACGATCCTTGGCAAGGGTTCAATCGACGTATGTATGACTTTATGCAAAAGCAGACGAATACATACTTTACCTGTTGTTGCTGGTTATAAAGCGATAACACCTGACTTTGTTGAAAGAGCGGTTAGTATTTTTTACAAACGTATGAGGGTTTTCTGTTTTTATCAACGCACTTTTACAAGTAAACCTAGTGTTGGCGTTGAAACTCTTGGTCATTTTACGGTAAATACCACTCTTGGTATTTTTGGTGTATTTGATGCAGTAACGAAAATAGGTCTAGATGAACAAAATGAAGACTTTGGTCAAACACTGGGTTAATGGGGCATTGCCCCAGGACCTTATTTAGTTTTGCCTATACTAGGCCCATCTTCGTTACGTGATGCTTTTGGGGTAGGAATTGATATGCTTGCCTTGCAAATCGTTATTGATGAATTAGATGCCCGTGGTGATAAAGAGATATTACAGACTTTTTTACGCAGTATTGATATGAGCGTTTAAAAGTTCTTTATATGAAATATAGAGAACTTCAAATAGCCCGATAATTTCCATTAGATAAATAATAGCTGTTTACCCCCATTTTAGTTAATAAAAAGGAATTTTGTTGTCGAACATCTATAAGGTATACTGCGCCGATATATATTAATTAGGATGTAAATTTGTTAGCCATAATTCGCTTTATTGTCATGACACTAGCTTTAGTCTTTATTTGTTGTGCTGCTTGTATTTATAGTATTTTACGACCCTTTCATCGTAATAATGTCTATCATACCTCACATTATTTGAGTAAGGTCTCTACACTTTTAGGCCTAACTATTGAGGTTAGAATACCCGAAAGTATTAAAGATATTGGACCTGCAGTTTATATATGTAACCACCAAAATAGCTACGATATTTTTACTGTTAGTGCAGCTGTTCAGCCTTCTACTGTTAGTGTTGGTAAAAAAAGTTTAAAGTGGATCCCTTTTTTCGGCCAAATGTATTGGTTAACGGGTAACATTTTAATTGATCGTTCAAATTCAAGTAAAGCCATTAATACCATAGCGTTAACTGCAAAAAAGATTACTGAAAAAGAGTTGTCTGTGTGGTTATTTCCAGAAGGAACTAGAAGTAATGGTAAAGGTTTACTGCCTTTTAAAACTGGCGCATTTCGAACAGCGCAACAAGCAAATGTACCTATTATTCCTGTTTGTGTTAGTAATTTACACGGCAAGATAAAATTAGGTCGTTGGAACAACGGTAAATTGATTATTGAGCTATTAGAGCCTATATATTTTAATAACCAAGCTAAAGAAAGTATTAGAGAAGTCGCTAACACCGCCCATAAAAGTATGCTTGTGAAAATTGCTGAGCTCAGTAAAGAGTCTGGAAACGAGCTAATCCTAAAAAATAAAGTTTAAAAATAGAGATCATGATGATAGATGAAGATTTGCAACAATGGCAAGATCACACCAATAATTTGGTGAATGCCCTTATCGAAGATGGTACCAACGAAGAGGTACATCACACTATTGAGCATCATTTTTCTAGTACAGATTTTGATCTGCTAGAAAAAGCGGCTATTACCGCTTTTAAAATGGGTTTAGAAATAGAAGACCCTGAAGAAGCCGAGCTAGAAAATGGTGATAAAGTTTTCGCTTTTGATATTATTACTGAACAACCGCTCGATGAAGAGATTATTTTCGAAGAGACTAAAAAAATGTTTGAGTTAGCCAGCCTTTGTAAAGTTGATTATGATGGTTGGGGGACTTATTTCGAAGAATAACCGTTAATGCTTAATTAATAATTTTAAAAGGACTTACTGATGGGATGGTTAGAAACACTACTTAATCCGGCAACACTCGCATTATTAATACCCATTATTGCTATTGTTGGCGCCTTTTCTGTTAATGCATTGAAAGCGCATCATAGGCACCAAGAGCGAATAGAAAAAATTAAGCAGGGTCTTGACCCTGATAGCTAATATTAATAATTTAATATGCTTAACCTTAAAACCTAAAAAAGCAAAGTCTTAGCACTTTGCTTTTTTAGTAAATGAGATAATACTTTTAAAAGCGGTATTCGGCGCCAGCTTAGCAATAAATGCTTTAGTGATTTTCTTCGGTGTTTAGGCTTAAGCGAATGATGTTATTATTTACTTTTTCGAATTGAACATTAAAGTTGTTTTTTAAAGATTCAAGTAGCCCATCGATATCGTTAGCTTTAAAGTAGCCTGATACTTTTGTTTGGTTGAGTTTACTATCAATGATTTCAAACTTTATGGTGGTATAGCGACTAACTTCAGTTAAAGCTTCATCTAAGGGTTGACCATTAAAAACTAACATACCTTGTTGCCAAGCGAGTACTCGCTGAATTTGTTCAAAAGACGTGCTTTTATTTGCAGTGAAGGCACTATTTTCTATGGTGGCAATTTCACCTGACGCAATCACTACCCCAGGCAAATTTTCTGTTGTTAACCTTGTTTGTTGTTTAACTAATTTATCGATGGGCTGGTATGACTCGGTAATTAAAACACGGCCTTTGGTCACAACAAGCTCGATATTTTTGTTTGATTTTTTTTCTATATTAAAATGGTCCCTAAGGCGGTAAATGATCTTTCACCCACCATGACCATAAAGGGTCGACTTTTATCTTTAGTAACATCAAAGCTCGCTTCGCCTTTTATAAGCGTTAATAAGCGCATTTTTTTTGAAAAATTGACTTCGATTAGGCTATTGGTGTTGAGCTTAACTCTTGAACCATCAGAGAGCGAGAATCGAGTCTGCTGACCAATGCCAGTTTGCAATGTGCTTACTTCCACAAATTGTTGTTCATTATCGTTTTTAGTAAATGTTGTGATGTTATTAACTAAGTTACTGGCAATTATCAATATAAATGCAATGCTTGCTAACATGGCGTATTTAACAAACCTTGGGGTGACGTTATTATATCGAGCCATTATTATTCTTATTATTATATTTTTAAAATAGTGTAGGTTAAAAAACAAACAATAACAACAAGGTCAAACTCGTCAAATATAAGATACTTTATTGGATTCTTCACTCATTATAACTTGTGTCTCTAATCGCAAAAGTGGCAAAGTAACACTCAATAAAGAAGGTAGAATTGATTGATTAGCAGGTCGTGTCGCCTTTAATATAACTTTACCCCGTTTATAAGTCTGACCAAAGGCAACAGCAGGGGTTAACTTATGGCGAGGGCACAATCAGTGGTTATTTTATTCAGTTTTTCACGATCCTTATGTAACAACTGATAAAGGTTAAGCTGATTTTTAGCACGTTCTACATTATGACTTTGATGCTTAACGTGAAAGTAATTATCTCCATCTAGATAATCAGTTAAGAATCGAACGCCGAGCATAAAAGGTAATAATTGTGCGCCAATTGTTAAGCTTTGTCGTTCAAGTGCCGACATTTTGTCACCAAAAGCTTCTATGTAGCCTTGCGCTAGCGCACTGTAAATATCAAATCTAACGGCCATCTTTGTTAAATCTTTGCCATCTTCAGGTAAATTTGAACAGCAAGTTCTTACCATGTCACCAAAGTCATGCATAAGATATCCTTGCATGCAGGTATCTAAATCAATGACAGCAAGTGGTTGGTTGGATTTAGCACAAAATAATAAATTATTAATTTTAGTATCGTTATGGGTAACTTGCAGCGGAAGTTGTTGGGTAAGGCTAGCGACTTCATCAATAAAAACTTGCTGTGCAAAACAAAAATCAACGAGTGCTTGGCATGAAGATAAACGCTGCTTAGCATTGGTATTGACTACCGTTTTTAAATCATCCATTCGTTTAGATAAATTATGAAAGTCAGGAATGGTTTCGGTTAATGATGTTGCAGAAAAGTCACTTAATGCTGCTGTAAATTGCGCAAAAGCTGAGCCAACCTGCCGTGCTTGTACGGGGTTTTCAACTTCTTCAACAGTAAAACAGTTCGGTATGTAGCCAATAGCACGCCAGTACTCTTTGTGTTCATCAATAACAAAAGGTTGTTTATCGATAGTTGGTATTTGCCATATTGGCGATAGCGAATATAAATTCTGCTGCTTTTTTGCTAATAAATGTTGGTTAATCAATTCCGCATTATTAATGACGTCTTCTGGCTTTTTGAAAACGTTTTTGTTTATTTGTTGTAAAACAAAATTATCGTTAATATTTCGCACTAAGTAAGTGCTATTAATTAAGCCATTCCCTAAAGGAGATACGCTACATTGATCAACAGAACATCGATAGTTCGTTAGCACTTGTTTTAGGGAGGTGTTATTAACAACTTTACTCATAGTTATTTACTGCTAGTGTTTAGTTTTGAAAAATAAAAAACAAAATAGTCCTTTATTTTAAAAGGCTTTAGTTAATTTTATCAAGATGAAATCAGGCGGTATACTAATAGAAAGTTATAAATATGGGAAGTTAAAGCTTTAGCATTACTCATATTTACCGTAAGTAGAGGGCGGCAATTAACTTAATAGGGTACTAATGCAAAATAGCAGTCACCAATTGGCCATTCTTTCTGTAAATGATAACGATAATAGCACACTCATCTTATTATCATCACAAGTTGTCTTGGTAGCAAACTATTGTAAATGTTTATTATTTTTCAATTTGACTCTGCGCTGGAAAGAGTAAAATAAATCGTGCACCTGATAAATGAAGACCTGCAATGACTTTAATGGTGCCTTGATGCCAGTCCATCACTTTAGCGCTAATAGCAAGCCCTAAACCAAAGTGTCCTTGCTCTCGTGAACGTGAACTATCAAGTTTTATAAAAGGTGAAAAAATGACGTCTCGTTTATCTTTTGGAATACCTTTACCGTCATCTTCTACTGCAATGGAAAACCCTTGCTGGGTTAGCTCTACCGATAATATGACTTGTGAATTGGCATGCTGAATAGCATTACTCACTAAGTTTAATGCGGCGCGATAACACCAATGAAAGTCTAAAGAATAGAATTTCTCTATGTTTAATGACTGGCAAGTTAATTTAATATTATGTTGTTCTGCTAATGATTGACAGTCGCTGGTCACCAGTTCAATGAGATTATTGACATCAATTAATTCGGTATTTAAATGAAAGCTCTGTCGTTCCATACCCGCATAGTCAAGAAAAGCAGTTGTCATATCTTCCATGCGGGTCAATTCGTTTTCCATACGCAAAAGATAGTTGTTTTTTTTGTTTAAATCATCACAGTCTAATGCGGCTTCAACGCCAAATCGCAGGCATGACATAGGTGTGCGAATATCATGGGAAATACTGCGGGCAAGAATTTTATTGTCAGCAACCAATTTCTCTATGCGCGCCGCCATATTATTAAAGCTGCTTTCTAAGGTATTTATATAAGATAAACGGTTATAAGGAACACGTATTGATAGATCGCCAGCGCCAATTTTAGCAGCGGCAAATGTCAGTAAATAAAGGCGACGAGTTAATGGCAACAGCCAGAGCAGTAAAATACCACAAATACCTAGATAGAGGATCAAGGTGAAAAGTAAATTTTCTTGTTCATTTTCTGGCACCATCGGTGGTAATTGTAAATGTATCAGCGTTTGTGGATACAAGGATATCTTTCTTAATAAATAAGCATCATCTTGAGAAGCGAGTAATAAACCACCTGATTGTGAGAGTTGTGCCAGTAAAGAGGGTGGCAAAGCAATGTTATCGGTACTTTCAAGTGAAACATTGACTTGAAAGTTCTTTGCTAATTGATTGGTTTTTTCTAATAATTCATCAGCTTTTATGCTTGATAACTGTTGCTCAAAACCATCAATGAGTTTCTGGTAAACCACTAACTCTGTATTTTCATGTTCATTACCTTGTTTTGCGACCAGTTTATCTAGTCCCCAACTTATAATGAATAATGCCCCCAACACGGCAACTACCATACTGATATACAAGCGTTTCATTTTTTATTCAGCCCACGCATCGGCCACAAATAAATAGCCTTTACCCCAAACCGTTTTAAATTTTTGTGGTTTTTGTGGATCGTCTTTAAATATTTTCCGTAGTGTTGAAAGCATCACATCAAAACGGCGATCTTGTCCGTCATATTCGCGACTTTTTAACGCTTTAAATACGGTGTCTCTGTCAACAACTTCGCCAGCATGGCTAGCAAGAAAAGTTAAAAAGGCAAATAAACTGGTCGATAATTCCACCTCTTCATTTTTATAGGTGACTCGCTTAGCTTCACCATTAATAATGAGTGAACCGAAGGTTATTATTTGCGTAGATGATTCGGTTGGAGCGCTATGCTTAAGCGCACCCGTTATTCTCGCTAGTAGGGCACGTGGACGAACAGGTTTTATTACGTAGTCATTAGCGCCGGCCTCTAAGCCTATAACTTCATCAAACTCATCCGCTCTAGCGGTGAGCATTATTATCGGTAATTGACTTTCCTGGCGAATCAATCGGCAGACTTCAATACCATTCAAACCAGGTAACATAATATCGAGCAATACCAATTGTGGTTGAAATTTTGCCATGGCGGCCATGACTAAGTCACCACGAGCGACATGATCAACAATAAAATTTTGTTCGCGAAGATACTCACAAACCCAATCAGCTAAGGTTAAATCATCTTCTACTAATAAGATTCGACTGGTCATTTTTTTATCCTTATTACATCTGACGTTAGCATTAAAATATACGCCAGCGACGTTTTCTTGGGGTTGCTTCGTGCACCCAGCTTACTTCTACTGCGGTTTCTGCAATAACTTGCTTGTCTTTAGAGGACATCAGCTGGAATTCAATTTTCTTATTTGATTCAAAATTAAAAATAATTTCGTTGCCATTGCTACTTTTCCAACATTTTATGTTTTGCTGAACTGTTCGTGCTGTTTTTTCTTGTTTAATCAATAGACAATAATCTTGCTTAATATCGCTAGTCCAATTTATTTTTACGTTAGCGTAGCAGGTTCTACCATATCGCAAAGCAATACAGTTAGCTGGCTGTGCTGAAAAGCTCACGTGATTTTCTGGCGATTTTTCGAGCTGCTGAACTTGTTTCTCCTGCGTTATTTCTGCGGCGACACTAGACGTCAAACCCGCGAATAAACAGCTTAATAATAACCACTTTTTAGCATGTCCTTTGCTAAATTTAAAAGACATAAAGTACCCCTAACATCACTTGTGTTAAGTGTTGCTGGCCAATCAGAGGGCTGTCATTATAAGAAGCAGAATAATAACTTTGAGTTACACCGCCATTAAACGACCACTTTTGAGATATAGGGTAGCGAGCAAATACTTCTAATTGTGCTTTATAACTGCTACCGGGTTTATAAAAAGAACGCATATCTGAAACTTCATTTTTATTAACACCGACAAAGTAATCAGTCACTTGTGCTGAATAGTGGGTAAGACCTGCGCCAAGATAAATGTCCCAATTTCTATAGGGAAGTAACTTGCTATAAAAGATATCAGCCACCCAGCCATCGGTGATAAGTGCGGCGACATCGACCGATAAAATAGCATCGTCATAAAAGTGGGAATAACGAAAGCCTAACCCTTCACCCGAGTCTCTTTCTTGTAAACCGAGTAAGGTGGCGATACCAGAGTCGCTATTTTTTATTAATTCTTTAGGCTGATAACCCTGTACATAAGTTTTGGTGATAATATCGAGTTCCCAATTGTCTTCAACAATGAGTTCGTAGCCTATTTCACCTCCTAGCGTGACAGCATCAGAGCGACGATGATTTGATTGGATAAAAAAACCTTTGTAATAAACATCAAGTAACAGTGAAATATTAAGGTAATCTTCAAATTCTGATGGCTCAACCCCCATTAATTGACTCTGTTGGTAAATACCTGAGATCCCACCCATAGCTTGCCAGCTGAATGTTTTATCAAAGACCGTAGTTTCATTTTCATGTTGTGGATCAGCAGCTAAAGCGGGTACTGATATAAATGTCAGTAATAAAAAAAAGAGTTGATAGGTACTTTTTATTAAGTTTTTACTCAACATAATTTACAGCCTATTAAGCGATCTGTCTTTGGAAGATGATTGTTCATGATTCTTCGATAAATTCTTATTATTTTTTATATAACTAAATGTTAACAAATGTAAGCAAATTTTGTCAGACATATGCGTTTGAAAAATGTTTAAAAATTGTAAGCAAGTAAATATGTATAACTATCGAGTAAAGTAAAATTGCTGCTTAGCGTCTCAGCAGTAAATCAAAAGCAACGAAGGGTAAATCCGTATACTAATGGAATGAAAGAACGGTACATCCTCGCGCAGAACTGTCATAAAAGTCTTTATATTCAGATGTTTATTACCCACTTTTTACTTTTTTTTGTTTTAGGCTAAGGCTTTATTTATGTAGCCTTGTATCCTTAGGTGTTATTTCTTTAGTGAAAATACAAAGTTAACACTACTTTTTATAAATTTGTCTAGGTGAATATAGTGTTAATCGCTTAAAATAAAAAATAATATAACCACTGTACCAGCGAAGATATGATTTCTAGCCGTAAAAAAAATGAAGCAGAATTAGTTTTAGCATTCAAATCCTTATTAAAAGATCAATGCTACGGTTCACAAAGTCAGCTCGCTGAAGCTTTAGATAAGCAAGGTTTTAAAAACATGTCACAAGCGAAAATATCTCGTTTGTTGTCAAAACTTGGCGCAGTTAAAATGCGTAACGCCAATACTGAAGTTGTTTATATTTTACCTGATGAGCTTGCAGTACCTAAATCAAAGCAATCTATTCAGTCAGTTGTGGTCAGTGTTAAGCATAATAATATGCAAATAATTTTGAAAACCGGTATTGGTGGTGCGCCATTGATTTCGAGAATGCTAGACAGTTTAGGTGAACCCGCCGGAATTTTAGGCACATTAGCTGGCGATGATACTATCTTTATTGCCCCGATAGATATTAATAGAATCGATGAAATCACCCAACAAATTAAAGATTTATTAGATGTATAGTTAACTAGGTTGACTTAGCATAAAAGAGGGCAACAATTATGTTGCCCTCTTTTATTTTGTGTTGTTTAATATTTTCAATACGTTAGTTTATGTGACACTGATGTTGTCATATGACATTTAGGGGTACTGTCACCTCAATGACGCAGACTTTATTACCGAAAAAAGTTTTACTGGCCTCACACCAATAAGACTAACTAAGGCAACATCATGGAAAATAATGTAGAAAACACGACAAAGAAAAACTCAGAAAAAAATATACCACCGAATATGACAACGGCTAAACGAGATTTGGAAGGTACGATAAGTTTTCGCAAGGGTTTCAACTATAGCTTTATTGAAGGTGACCATACGGTTTACTTAAATTGCTCAGCGGTTAATGGTAAAGAGCGACTTTATGTTGATGATGTATTAGTCTCTGGAAAATGGTCGTTTAGACGTAAATCAATTCATTATTTTTCTATTGGTGCAGACTCTTATGAAGTTGAATTACATGTTGTTAATATGTTTACCGGTGAAACTCACTGTACGTTAATCAAAAATGATGTCCATGTAAAAACACTTAAAAAAGCGCTAAAGAAAAGTCTTCAACTCAGTAAAGATAAACTCTGGTGGTTCATCCCAAGTTGCTTTGTAGCCGGTGCATTTTGTGGTTTTTTAGCCGTTAACGTTTTATTTATGTTGTTTGGTGAATAAGATGGATGTTAATGCCAAAAAAATTAAAGAGCTTCGCACGGCCAATGGCTGGACCCAACAACATTTAGCTGATGCCTGCGCTATTAGCTTAAGAACGGTGCAACGCGTAGAACGTTACGGTAATGCTTCTCAAGATACCGTACTTGGACTCGCGTCGGTTTTTGAAATAGCACAAACTGAGATAGTTTTACTTGAAGCGCTTGATGAAGCGTTTTCAGATGAAGAAGATAATAGTTTTAACCCAAATATGCAGATATTATTTGCGGCGTTATTTGGCGCAATGGCTGGTGCACTCATCATGTTTTTCGTTAAGTAATTACCAGCAGATAAAAAGGATCACCGATCCTTTTTATCTGTGATCTTCATTTTAAAGACAAGAAAAAATCCAGCGAGTCTTACTATAAAAATCTGCTTCAGGGGTCAATAGTACATTGTCGATAGAGCAACCCTTGTGAAAACTATTAGCGCGTTGGGTTTCTAAACAAAGTGCAGCGCGTGGCTGGTAACGGCAATGGTCTTTACCTATTTGGCTACCGTCAATATAATTGGCGGTATATAAAATTAAGCTAGGTTGGTCTGAATAAATACTTAGGCAACGGCCAGAGGATTTTTCGACAGCTTGTGCTGCAAGCACTTCTCCCCCTAAAGACTCTTTATTTAAAAGCCAATAATTGTCATAACCCAAGCCAATTTTTATTTGTTCATCTTCACCGTTAATTTCATCGCCCAAAGTGCGTAGGTCTGCAGCGTTGGTAAAATCATGAACCGTTCCAGCAACGGGGCCTTTTTCACCTGTCGGATAGACACGTTCACACATAGGTAAGAAATGGTTAGCATTAATATAAACTTGATGATCTAAAATATTACCACTGTCATGGCCAGCCAAGTTGAAATAACTGTGTTGCGTTAAATTGACTATAGTAGTTTTATCGGTGTGGGCAAAATATTCAAGGGTGAATTGGTTATCGTCATCTAAAGTATAAATTACTTTAAAAGTAACGGTGCCGGGAAAACCTTCTTCGCCATCGGGGCTAGTATAAGTGAGCACTACACTTGCCGAGCTGTTATTTTGAAATGTATTGGCTTGCCACAATTGCTTGTTAAGGGCTTTTTTTCCTCCATGAAGTTGGCTGTCAGGAGCATTTAAGGTCAGCTGAAAAGTTTCATCAGCAATACTGAAAGTCCCTTGCTCAATTCTACCGGCGTAGCGACCAATAATGGCACCTAGATAATAAGGGTCGTGTTCGTAGCTTTCAATGTTATCGTAACCTAAAACGATATCAGCAAAAATACCTTTGCTATCTTGGGTGTTAATGGCGGTGATTATGCCGCCAAAGTTAGTGATACTTATCTGAGTCCCACGGTTGTTTTGCAGGGTAAAAAGTTGTGTTGATTCACCACTTGATAATTGACCGAAATCAGCGCTTGTTAGTCGCCTAACGTTACTTTTATTGACTAAATGTTCTTTCACCAAAAATCTCCCTGCATATACCGCTATATTCTCATCAATAGATCATATTGAAGCTAAGTGTTTAAGCAAATAAAAATTGTAATGTTTTTAGTTCGCGGTTTGGCGGTTAAATAAAAATATATCAGTATTGCATAAATTTTTATTTATAATTTATTTTTCAATAGCTGGTTTTATTATTAAAGATAACTTCATTAATAGCAGCCAATTTTGGCTGCGTTGAAAAGGTAAGTCATGTCGCATAGTCAAATTAAGTTAGCGTGTTTTTTCAAGCCACTGCTTTGGGGATATTCCCAATTTTTTTCTAAACACCCGTGCTAATGCTGAGCCATTTTCATAACCAACCGCATTAGCCACTAAGGCCACAGATTTATCTTGTTTTAATAAGCCTTTAGCCACAACAATACGCCAATCAATTAAATAATCTCCAGGGCTTTGACCAACAGTACATTTAAAAATATCTGCAAATTTTGAACGGGACATCATTGCAAGCTCAGACATTTCTTCTAAGCTCCACTGATGCTGTGGCGCATCATGAACAGCTAATAATACCCTGGAGACTTGAGGGTGGGCTAATCCTGCGAGTAATCCGTGCTGCATAATATTGTTATCGAGTACATGGCGAAGTACATGAATAAGAAAGATATTGGTTAACGAATTAATCATAGGAAGTCGTCCACATCGTTCGTGAAACGCTTCTTCGAATAACCAATCTGCAGTTTGTTTCAGTTTTTCGTCTTCGCCAAGTGTAAAGGACATTCTCGTAGGCAGAGCATTAGCAATGGGATTAGAGGAGCTTTCGTTATAGATGATGTTAGCGCAAACTAATTCAGGAGGATTGTGCTCACTACCAATAATACGATGAGCATGAGGTGTTGGGAAAAATAACACGGTCGGTTCATTAATTAATTGAGGTTTACCCCGCTCATCAATCAGCGTTAACTCTCCACTGCGAAGTAAGTGCAAGTGTCCCTGATTTTGCTCGCGATTAAAATTACTAATACCACATAAATTTCCGGTAAAGAAAACCTCAGTATTCATCGAAAAGCGTTGCAAGATGACTGAAAGTTGATCCATTTTATCTCTCTTTATACCTATTCTGGACGATAGGGTTCAAAGTTAGGACTATCTCATTCCTTTTAGGTAATTGAAAGGCCTATATTATCAACCAAGGAAACATCCTTATTAATAAACAAACTTTGAACATGACAGAGTAAAAATTAATTACTGGAGCAACAAAATGAAAATTTCAACATTGATAAAATCTACCTTTGCGACTTCTGCCTTATTAGTTAGCAGTTTAAGTTTTGCAGCGAATATTGAAGTAAATGCCAATGGCAATGATTTAGCGATTAAAGGCTATGATACGGTATCTTATTTTACTAAAGGCTCACCAACGAAAGGCTCAGATCAATTCACTGCAGCTTACAACGGCGCTATTTACCAGTTTTCTACGGCAGATAACCGTGACCTTTTTAAATCTGAGCCAAGTAAATATGCACCACAGTACGGTGGTTTCTGTGCCTTTGGCGTTACGATGAATAAAAAATTTGATACCGATCCGATGGCCTGGCATATCCGTGGTGACAAATTATATTTAAACCTCAATAAAGACGTGCAAAAAAAATGGGTAACAGATATTCCGGGTTATATTGAAACCGCTCAGACTAATTGGACCGATATTAAAGGGTTAACAGAAGCGCAAATTGAAAAAATTTACGACTAATATTCACCCATTAGGTAAGGTTTGATGATGAAACAACTAACATTAGATGACTCAATTGATGATCTATTATCTCAGCATCAATATTCACTGTTATATTTTACTGCTTCATGGTGTGGACCTTGTAAAACAATGTCTCCTATTGTTGAAGGAGCCTCTGATCTGATGAAAAATAGATTTAACACGATTAAAATTGATGTCGATAGTATGGCAAGTGTAGCTGCTGATTATGGTATACGTAGTGTACCTACGCTGATGTTGGTGAATAATAGTGCAATTATTGACCAACGTGTAGGTGGCTTACCACAACAACAATTAATACAATGGTTAGAGCAACGGACCTAGTTGCTCATTTAAACAATAATAGGATAAATGATGAATAATAAATTATTAGTAAGTGCAGCACTAGCTGCAGTAATTTCGACAGGTATTGTTGCAACAGCAGAAGCAGCAGATAAGAAAGAAAAATGTTATGGCGTAGCAAAAGCGGCACAAAACGATTGTGCAAATTTAGCGGGTACCCATTCATGTGCTGGTCAGTCAAAGGTTGATAACGATAAAGGTGAATGGAAGCTAGTAACTAAGGGTACTTGCTCAACACTTGGCGGACTATCAAAAGCAGATGCTAAAAAACTTTATAAAGCAACGAAAGGCGCTTAAATAATGAGTATGTCGGTATTAAACAGTAATGTAATGATAGGCGTTGGTCTAAGGCACCCTCATTTTACCGACATACTAACTCAGCCCAAACAGGTTGATTTTATTGAAGTACATTCGGAGAACTTTTTTGGTCAAGGCGGCGCTGCGTTATCTGTACTTAAACAAGTTAGAGAGAAATACCCAGTCAGTTTGCATTCAACGTCAATGGGGCTTGGCTCTGCACAGAACATTCCGCAGTATTACTTGGATCGTTTGAAAAAATTAACGGAAAATATTGACCCATTTCTTATGTCTGAACATGCCTGTTTTACTTGGGGACAGCAACAAGGGCAAGTTATTCACAGTGGTGATCTGTTACCGATTGCCCATACTCAGCAGACGTTAGCCTCGATGTGTGAACAAGTTGAAAAAGTACAAGATTTTTTAGGGCGAGAACTTATCATTGAAAATGTTTCTGCTTATATAAAGTTTGATGAAAGCCATCTTTCAGAGGCTGAATTTTTAACACAGCTCTATCAACGTACGGGGGCAAAAATATTATTAGATATTAATAATATTGCCGTTAATAGTGTAAATTTTGATAACGGCGATATTCAGCAATCTATAGCTGATTATATTAATGAATTACCCGTGGCGAGTGTGGCACAAATTCACTTAGCCGGTTGTAGCATACCTTTGGTAGGAGAGTTAACCATTGATGATCATGCTTGCCCCGTTTCTGATGAAGTTTGGTTAGGCTATAAAAAAGCGCTAACCCGTTTTGGGGCACTGCCAACACTCATTGAATGGGACAGCGATTTGCCCGAGTGGTCAGTACTGGTTGCTGAAGCTAAAAAAGCGCGTGATATTGCCCATGCGGTATTAGTGAGAAAGAGCACATGAGTGAACAACCTGAAATTGAGCTAAGCATTAATGAACCAGGTAGAAATGAACCCAATAAAAGTCTCCAGCAAACATTGCTAGACGTTATTTGGAATGAAGGTTCAACCGTCTTAGAACAATGTGGTTTTGACGCTAAAGGTATTACTGTTTATCGACGAAACCTACTGGCTAACGCTCAACGAGCATTGACGATTAGTTTTCCAACAGTATTTGAATTGTTAGATAGTGATATTGGCGAAGACCTAGTTTATCAATTTTTAAGGAGATCGCCACCAGACCAAGGCGACTGGGCTCTATGGGGAGAAAATTTTTCTCACTTTTTAGAAACAACAAAAATAGCTATGATTTATCCTTATATTTCTGATTGTTCTGCTCTAGATTGGCACATTCATTGTGCATTAAATGGTCGTGATCAGACCTTGGTACAAACGTCATTGCAAGTGCTTGGTGAAAGTGAACCTAAGGATATTTTTATTGAATTTAATCAGAATGTGCGCGTGTTGAAAACAGCATTTCCATTAGAAAATATTTTTTATGCACATCATCATGAAGATGAACTTCAACGAAAAATGGCAATGAATAATGCAAGGCAAGCACTATCAGTAAAACCTTTAGAACAATTTGTGATGGTTTACCGTCCTGAATATCAGCCAAAAGTAACAACATTAACTATAAATGAAGGTCTTTTTATCAATGACTTACTGGCTGGTAAATCATTAGAACAAGCCCTTAATGCAGTAAATCATGACAACGAATTTTCATTTGAACAATGGCTGATTAGTGCTATTGAGCGTAACTTAATTTATTATTTTAAAGAGAAATAACCATGGATACTTTACAAAATCTATTCTTACAAACCAGCTTTTTTTATCGTAATGTTGCCAGTAAAATTAGTATGTTAGAACCCGTCGCATTGTTAGCTGCGCGTTTTTATGTTGCTTGGGCCTTTTTTGCCTCTGGACTAACGAAGCTCAGAGATTGGGAGAGTACACTGATGTTATTTGAATATGAATATCAAGTACCTGTATTACCGTTTGAATTAGCCGCTTATTTAGGTACAGGTGCAGAAATTATTTTACCCTTGTTATTAATGGCTGGATTAGCGAGTCGATTTTCTGCTTTAGGTTTGTTTTTTGTTAATATTGTTGCTGTGATAAGTTTAGAAGATATTGCGCCAGTCGCCTATGCTGAACATGTATTATGGGGAGTATTACTCGCATTGGTTGTTATCTTTAATGGTGGGCGCTTTGCATTAGACCGACTTGTTGAAAAACAGTTATTCAATGGCAAAGTTTCAACAGTCTCATAGGTAATTTATTTAGCTATAATCATCAATGATAAGTAATACAGGGAAATATTTGTAATGACTATACCTATTCCTCATCGCCCGAGCGGCTTCCTTCTTGGTGATGCAGCAGCACTTATTACTCTTGATGCTTTTATTGATATTCAATGCCCACATTCTCGCACTATCTGGCCAACGTTACTGGCAGTGTCTAAACATTATAAAGATAAGCCTGTCAGTCTTAGAGTGCATTTAATCACCCTAAGCAATCACCGACAGGCTTGGGATATGAGTTTAGGGCTCTTTGCATTAGCACAGGGTGACGCCAGTAAATTTTATGATTTCACAACATTTATATTTGAGCGACAAGCACAATTTTATAATGATAAGTTTTTACATAAGTCTCACTATGATTTAATTCAATTGATAGCCGATTTTTCTGAAGAGCATGCCAACGTAGACCGCGAAAATTTTATTAAAAGCATGAATAATAACGATACTTACATCCAGGCTCGTACTCCTATTCGTTATGCTGCCACCAAGGCTGTATGGGCAACACCAACATTATTTATAAATAATGCTGGTAAAGTACCGTTAGATCACCAATCAAGGTTAACCGACTGGCAAGCGGTTATCGACCCACTGTTGCTTACTTAACGTCATCTACGTATAGCACGTAAGTTAACGCCGTTAATTAACACACAGGAGAGAACCGATGAGAAAAAAAGTAGAATTTCCTAGCCAAGGTCAATATCTAGCAGGTTTGTTAGAAACGCCTGATCAAAAAACTCGAGCCTATGTACTTTTTGCCCACTGTTTTACTTGTGGTAAAGATATAGCGGCAGCATCACGTATTAGTCGATTTTTGGTGCAACATGGTTTTGCCGTTTTTCGTTTTGACTTCACTGGCTTAGGAAATAGTGACGGTGATTTTGCCAATACTAATTTTTCATCCAATACTGAAGATTTACTGTCAGCCGCTCACTTCCTTGAAAAAAATTATCAAGCTCCTCAACTTTTAATAGGTCATAGTCTTGGTGGCGCGGCTGTTTTAGCTATGGCTTCACAACTTCCAAAAGTTAAAGCCGTAGTAACGATTGGTGCCCCATATGAGGCAAGCCATGTTATACATAACTTTGATGCACACCTTGATAAAATTGAACAAAGCGGTTCGGCGAAAGTGAGTTTAGGTTCTCGTGAATTTACAATTAAGAAGCAATTTTTGGATGATTTACGTAATCAAACGACAGAACATATACAACACTTGAATAAAGCCTTATTGGTCTTACACTCTCCGATTGACTTAACCGTAGATATCGCAGATGCAGAGAAAATCTACAAAGCGGCAAAACACCCTAAAAGTTTTGTTAGCTTAGATACCGCTGATCACCTTTTATCCAAATCAATTGATAGTGAATATGTTGCTCAAACAATTTCAGGGTGGGCGAGTCGTTATCTTCCCGCGCCTGAAATCTCGACTGTTAACATTACAAAGGGACATGTTTTGGTTGCTGAGCTTGATCACAAATTTCAGCAGGAAGTTTTTAGTGATAGCCATCACTGGTATGCGGATGAACCGACTCAGTCAGGCGCGAAGAATTCAGGTCCAGATCCTTATGAACATTTACTTGCTGCTCTAGGTACTTGCACGGCAATGACCATCCGTATGTATGCCGACCACAAAAAAATTCCGCTTCAGCACGTTGAAGTTTCTTTATCCCACGAGCGTAATTATTTAAATGATGCAGACAAAGCGTCAGAGCATGATGAAAAGATAGAATCATTACTTCGCAAAGTTCAGTTGTTTGGGCCGTTAAGTGATAATGAAAAAAAACGATTAATGGAAATAGCTGACCGTTGTCCAGTGCATCGAACATTGCACAATAATCCGCAAATATTAACGGTATTGATTGATGGTTAGGCTAATGTATCTAAGTTTATGTACCTAAGTTTATGTATCTAAGTTTATCTACCTAAGATTAATGCCATTAAATGGTCACACCGATGACTCATAACTTGTTACCGAGTAATTAGTCATGAGTCAGGCACCAAAAGCTAAAGGTGTTATCTTGTGTCTCTTCAGGCTGACTTATTTGATTGGTGTTATATTTACCAATAAAAAAATCATAAGGTATATAGCAATAGCCTTTGTCGCCAAATTCTTCACCCCATGAATTTCTAACAATAAAGTGCTGCGCGGCATCATTATATCCAACCGCTAGTAAGGCATGACCACCGAGCCTAATTTCATTTTGGGAAGGCATAGTAAAAATACCACTCGCCGGTGTTAAATAAAAACTTCTCGGTACCATCATGCCAAAAATAACAGGAAAGCCTTTCGACAAAGACATTTTTAGGTCTAGCAAACCGTTATCTAGGGTTAATTTGCAATAACGGTTGATTATATGTTTTTTTGCTTGTGTGAGAGCCTGCATAGAGGGGCTTTGTGAAATAGCAGCATGTAATTCGGTTTCATTGTCTTTTAGTGCTTTTGCTATCGCTGCTGTAATTTCTGCAACGCTGCCTGTCCTAATAATATTTTTAATGCTTTTGGGTAATGTTGTTTCAGGATAAGGCCAAGAGACTTCTGAACAAATGCCGTTTTTAAACAAAGATTTAATTCCGTTACGAATAAAAACAGGGGCATTTAAATCAACTTTACCTTCTATTACGCGCTCATTGTAGTAAATGAACATTTGTGAAGCATCGATATTACTGATGTTCTCATTAATAAAAGGCTGATTATCTTTGACTAAATAAAGTTCAGCCGCTACTGCAATAGCACAGGCTGAACATGAATTAAGTAAGCCTTGGTTAATTATCTCAGAGGTAAGACTCTTGCGTAAATCTACCATAGGGAGAATATCTTCAGCCATTTGCTCTTTTAATTTAATTGGGCAAGTTATATGGCTGTACTGGGGCGATTTGTCACCGTGATGTAGACAAAATTGGTGATCACGATGATCATGGATATCAGGTTGTATGGTTCTTTTATGCAAGGCTTCCATGTCTTTTTTAACTTTATAAACAATAACAATGACTAAAGATACAATATTTGTTTTGTTAGGTCGATAAAAGTGTACAAACTTTGTCCTTTATACAAAAGAGATTAAAGGAAGCGAAAAATAATTTTAGTTGTTAATATATCGTTTAATTAAATTTAATAAGACTTGTCTCTTTCATGCTTTCAACTATCTACTTGATCAATATGCCGTATTCTTCAATTACTCGGCCTTCTCTAGCACTGGGGCTTATTGAAAATTATATTAATAAATATGGTCACCAAGTAGAAACAATATATGGCAATGTTGAATTCTCGACAAAAATTGGCCTTGAACTTTATGATCAAATAGACAACTCTTTTTTTGAACATCTCATTGGCGAATGGACATTTTCTCGTGGTGCTTTTCCGGACAAAAAACGTGATGACGACGGTTTCTTTGGGCTATTCACTGATTTGACCGACATCATAAAACAGCAACTTTTATCCACTAGAAATAAAGCGGAACAATATATTGCTGAATTAGCTGATCGCATCCTAGCAGACTCACCCAAAGTCGTAGCCTGTACTTCTACCTTCCAACAAAATTGTGCCTCTTTGGCGTTACTACGCATGATCAAAGAAAAAAATAGCAATGTAGTAACAATGATGGGAGGGGCAAATTGTGAAAGTATTATGGGGCAAACCATCAGTGAGTCTTTTCCGTGGGTTGATTACGTTTTTTCAGGTGAGTGTGACGACGTTATCGGTAAGTTCATTGATAAGCTGATGCGTAATGAATTTATTGGCACGCATAACTTACCGCATGGTTTTATTTGCCAAAAAAATAATGACTTATTGCTCTCACAAAACAAGGTGTCAACCAAGCCACCACGTGGTTATATTGAAGATATGGCTCAGGTAGGTATCCCCATTTACGACAGCTATTTTAGTACGTTAGATCATTTAGATTTAACGGCAAGTATTCATCCGGGGTTGTTAGCTGAAACCTCGAGAGGATGCTGGTGGGGAGCCAAAAAGCATTGCACCTTTTGTGGCTTAAACGGTGTTAGCATGACGCATCGCTCAAAGTCTTCGTCAGCAGTATTAGCTGAATTTGAGGAGCTTCATCAAAAATACAACATTAATAAATTAGAAATTGTTGATAATATTTTACCGATGGAATACATGAAAACAGTGCTACCTGCATTAAGTAAGGAACAAAAATATAATATTTTTTATGAAACAAAGTCTAACCTGAAAAAAGAGCATGTCGCTCAACTAGCTGATGCTGGGGTAAAATGGATACAACCTGGCTTTGAAAGTTTACACGACGATTTTTTAAAGCTCGTTGCTAAAGGTGCTACAGGTATTCAAAATGTTTCTGCACTTAAATGGAGCTTAAATTTTGGTGTGAGGGTTTCATGGAATTTGTTATGTGGAGCGCCAAATGAAAAAGACCATTGGTATGATGAAATTGCAGAAATACTGCCGCTTATTATGCACTTACAACCACCTTATCATGAATTGATTAAAATACGCTATCCGCGCTTTAGCCCTTATTTTAAAGACCCTAAAAAGTACGGCCTAACGCTTGAACCATTACAAAGTTATCAGTATATTTATCCTTTAACAGAGAATGAACTTGCTAATATCGCCTATTTTTTTGATGAGAAATCAACAAAAGATCAAGCTGTTTTTAGTTTAACTGTTGGTAATGTTCACAATGTAGCGGGTCATAAGTTACTACAAGAGCAAGTTACGCTATGGTCACAGCAGTGGAGTGGTAGCTCAGTACCCTTACTTTATATGAGCGACCAAGGCGAAAATATTGTTGTTATTGACACCCGTAAAGTGGCTACTAACGTTACCCATCAATTATCAGGTTTAACAGCATGTATTTACAGATTATGTGAAGAGCCAGTATCAAAAAGTCGTTTGATCAGTAAGTTAGCCGAGTTAGCACTCCCTAATGATGACATCAACGTGAATAAAGCATTAGCAATACTGATAAAAAATAAATTGTTGCTATCATTAAGTCACTGTTATTTAGCACTTGCATTAAAAGGGAAAACGCCAAAATTACCCGATGTAAAAGATTATCCTTCAGGATATTTGAATTTAGATAAAGCAGCAAAGGCGGTTGCCATCGAGTGAGTGGATATAAAAAACAGTTACCAAATTATGTGAAAAATAATCAGATAAATATTTTTCTTACCACAAAGAATAATAACGAACTTTGATATTAAGTACTCGTTTTTTGTTGAACGGGTGCTACCCGACAAACATCTTCCATCACTAAAGCGACATAGCGATAAGTCTGAAAAGCACTTAGTTCCATCAATTTATATTGCTCTTGCGTTAATGGTAAAGCGTTTATCGTATCTATAATATCTTGCTTATGATGTGAATCAACTTTGGCATGATGCATTAAACTGTTAAAGCCTGCTGCCGGTAGACCTGAAGTTTCAATTAATGTTTCAACATATTCTACGGTAGGGTGGTTCACCTCTAAACAGGCCAAGTATCCCATAAAGGCAATCGGGTCAGCATGGCGGATCCAGTAATATTGTGAACCAATTAAGGCGGCTAAATTGGTTGAAGGTATTTTATTAATAACAGACTCTCTGGGCACCCCAAGTACTTCTAAGTCTTCTAAGCACCACTCGTCGTGATTAAGCTCTTCAGGAATATGTTGTTCCATGTAAGCAATAAGGGGTTTTGATATAGGGTCTTCAGGTCGTAATTTAGCGCAACGAATAACTTCTTTCATCAACTCTGTAGATGTCGTTGATATTTTATAATTTACGATGGCTTGTTCTATACAAACATCAGGGTAACAAGCAAGTTGAGTAAAAGTACTATTTACAGCCCCTGCTCGCATTTTCATTAACAAAAGGTTTGTATTTAAACGTTGGTAATGCGGTAACGTATTCTTTTTTTCCATTAAACAATAACGCCAACAGGCTTATCATTGTCTTTGTTCGCACTTTTATGAATAGACTCTAATTGTGCAACTTCTTCTTTTGATAAACTATCGATGGCTTTTAGGTGTTCATCACTTAGCTCTGCTTTATTAACTACTCCAGCGTCATGTAGATGATCTGCGTTACTTTTATTATTAGACATATTTTTATCCTTAGATTAGAGGTATTATTTACCTTACTTTATACCAGTACATTGAAATAAAGCTGCAATAGCATAGTAATTAATTGAATTTCTTGTCAAGGGATAATTTTAATTATAACTTGTTGATGTCAAACTTTATATTTAAGCTACATACCAGCTTACTTGAATCATTATTTATAAAAAGAAGAAACAAATGCGCTGCTTAATTCAATTACTTTCCCTCATCATATTATGTGCTACTTCGCTACACAGCTATGCAGAAAACTCGCAGTATAGTTTTGATCACTTCTCTCGTGACCAAGGTTTATCACAAGCATCGGTGCAAGCTCTTTATCACGATAAACAAGGCTTTATTTGGGCTGGTACTACTGATGGTCTTAATCGCTTTGACGGTTATCAATTTAAAGTTTTTCGCAGCAATAGCGATAAACTTGATAGTTTATCTAATAATAATGTTTTATCGATTACTCAAGATAGCAATGAAAATTTATGGTTTGGAACAGTAAACGGTTTAAATAGGTTTAATAAAAGTACCGAGTTATTTACTACGTTTCTACATGACAATAAACAAAATAATAGTTTGAGTAACAATATTGTTCAAACATTAACTGCTGATAAGTTTGGTAGCTTATGGGTAGGCACCAAAAATGGATTAAATAAATTTAATGGCGAAAGCTTTATTCTATTCTCCCACCAGAGTGAAGAAAATAATGCCTTACGTAACAATATTCAAGCTATTCTCGAAGATAGCAACAATGATTTATGGCTGGGTACGCAAGGTGGACTTAGTTTTTTTGATATGAAAGCTAAGACGCTGAACGCTGTGAAAATAGAGTTGAAAGAGCAAAGTATCACCAGCCTTTTAGAATATGACGATAATACATTATGGTTGGGCACTGAAAATGGTTTGCATTTATACCACAAGAAAAGTGGTTTGCTTAGTGATCACAACACATTAATTAATGAACTTGCTAGTAGCCATATTACCTCATTTTTATTACAGAATAATAAAGACTTATGGATAACGACTAGGAATAAGGGGCTTTATCGCTATAACCTCATCAGCAAAAGTATTGAGCACCTGCAATCAGACAAGAAAAACCCTGATAGCTTAATCGACAATGATATCAGAGCCATTATTAATGATAATGCAAATAACCTATGGATAGGTACATATATCAATGGTATTGATAAATATGACGTATCTAGAGAACAATTTAACCATACAGTACAAGATGTTACAAAAAATAATAACTTACAAGGTGGTGCTTTTTTTCACTTTTTGGAACACTCTACCGATAAATTATTAATTTCAACCTATCAGTCAGGGTTAAATGAATATGACAAAACGACAGGCGAATATCATCAATATTTACATGATCCGACCAATAATAATAGCATAGGATCGAATACGGTTACTTGGTTAATCAATGATGAAAAACAAGGTGTTTGGGTGGGTACCGTTGGTGGTGGTTTAAATCTTTTTGATGTTAAAACAAAAGTTTTTACGCGCTTTATGCATAATCCTGATGATCCAAACAGTATTAGCCATAATAAAATACTACCTATTTTTCAAGAGAATGAGCATACTTTATGGATAGGTACTTGGGGGGGCGGTCTCAATAAATTTGATACGCGCACTAAAAAGTTTACTCGCTTTATGCACGATCCTAACAATATAAATTCTTTGTCAGGAAATAATATATGGGCGATACATAAAGACGATAAAGGCTTTCTTTGGCTCGGCACCATGTTTAGTGGCTTGAATAAGTTTGATCCTAAAACGAATACTTTTACGCACTTTAAGCACGACCCCAAAAATGACAATAGCCTTAGTAATCAATTTGTTGATGCCATTCATCAAACGAGTGACGGTATTTTATGGTTGGGGACTTCAAATGGTTTAAATAAATTTGACCCATTAACAGAAAAGTTCACCCATTATAAAGAAAAACATGGTCTTGCCAGTTCTACTATTTATGGCATCTTAGAAGATGAACAAGGTCACTTATGGTTGAGTACGACTAATGGCTTGTCACACTTTAATCCAGAAACAGAAAATTTTAAAAATTATGATGTTACCGATGGACTTCAATCAAAGGAGTTTGCCACACTTTCATATTATAAAAGCAAATCGGGTGAGTTGTTTTTTGGTGGTGTTAATGGTTATAACCATTTTTATCCACAAGATATTAAAGACGACACCAGATTACCCAACATTGTCCTAACCAATTTTTTGGTACATAACGAAACGGTTAAAGTGGGCTCATATGAAGAAAGTGGCAATAAAACTGAACAGCCATTTATGCTTGATGCCGTCATCAATGAATTAACACAACTAACGTTAACTCACCTTGAAAAACTGATCACTTTTGAATTTTCAGCTCTCCACTTTTCTGAGCCAATGAGTAATAAATATGCTTACACACTTGAAGGCTTTGATGAAAAATGGGTTTATACCGATGCAAAAAATCGCCGAGCCACTTACACCAATTTACCCGCAGGCGATTATGTCTTTCGGGTAAAAGCCAGTAATGGTGACGGCTACTGGAACGAACAAGGGAAGTCATTAAACGTTACGGTATTACCAGCGCCATGGCTTTCTTGGTGGGCGTTTACTTTTTATTTTATTGTCGGTATTGGCGCGCTAATCTCTTATATATATCGTTTGAATTACCAACGTTTAAAAGAGCAAGCCATTAATTTACGTTTAACCCGTGTTGATAAATTAAAAGATGAATTTTTAGCTAATACTTCCCATGAGTTACGTACTCCTTTAAACGGTATTATTGGTTTAGCCGAGTCATTAATTGACGGTGTTGCTGGGCAGTTGCCGGAAAAAGCGAATCATGACCTATCCATGGTGGTGGCGAGTGGTCGACGGTTATCAAACTTAGTGAATGATATCTTAGATTTTTCAAAATTAAAAAATCATGGTTTACAAATACAGACCTCTGCAATTGATATTAACAGTATGGTTGATGTGGTCTTTACTTTATCTCGAGCCACATTAAAAACAAAAGACATTGAACTAATTAATAATATTGCTAAAGATTTCCCTGCGGTCAAAGCTGATGAGGACCGTTTGCAGCAAATTCTTTTTAATTTAGTTGGCAATGCCATTAAGTTTACCCCATCAGGTACAGTGACTATTTCTGCGCAATTAGTGGGCAATAGCCGTACTGATGAACAGCAATTTGTTTGTATTGATATCAGTGATACTGGGATTGGGATTGCAACAGAAAATTTGGCGACTATTTTTAAATCATTTGAACAAGTTACGGGTAACGAGACGCGTGCCGCAAGTGGCACAGGTTTAGGCTTAGCGGTTTCTAAACAGCTTGTTGAGTTACATGGCGGTACTATAACGGTAAGCTCGACACAGAATAAAGGCAGCATATTTAGCTTCACGCTTCCGATTTACGATATAAGTGATAGTGAATTAAGTGAACTTATCGCCGTGGGGGATGTAAACCATGAGCAAACTAAGCAACAGTTATCACGATTACAGGCCCTAGATGACACTATTGACTACTTTCCTGTTGATATTTTATCACCGAAAGATAATACGACCAATAAGGAGAATAATGATTTTCGAGTATTAATCGTTGATGACGATCCGATTAACCGTCAAGTCTTAAATAACTATTTATTGCCACTGGATTATCAGCTTTTTCAAGCCCACGGTGGTGAGCAAGCTTTAGCGCTTATTGAACAAGCGAGTGAAGGCTTGTTGGCGGGGGAACGTCCGTTTGATTTAATTTTACTTGATATTATGATGCCAAAAATTTCAGGTTATGAAGTCTGTCGAAAACTTCGAGAAAAATATTCAGTTAATGAGTTACCGGTGATCTTTTTAACGGCTAAAAATCAAGTCGTTGACTTAGTTGAAAGTTTTTCTGCTGGCGGTAATGATTATTTAACTAAACCTATCTCAAAATACGAACTATTATCGCGTGTTGAAACGCATTTAACCTTGCTAGATATTAACCGCAGTTTAGAGACGAAAGTCGCTGAGCGTACCGTTGAACTCGAATATGCGATGCAAGCAAAAGGTGAGTTTTTGGCTAAAATGAGTCATGAAATTCGCACACCGATGAATGCTATTATCGGTTTAGGTTATTTAACGCTGAAAACGGATTTAAATCCCCATCAAAAAGACTTAATTAGCAAAACCCAAGACGCTTCTCAAGCGCTTTTAGGGCTAATTAACGATATTCTAGATTTCTCCAAAATTGAAGCCGGTAAAATGTCAGTAGAGTCGGTAACAATGAATATGGGTGGCTTAATTAAGAAAACCAATAATATTTGTGCGTTGCGTGCTCATGCTAAAGATTTAGAGCTTATTGTTAAAGTACATAGTGATGTGCCAAAGCATATCAAGTCTGATCCGGTTCGCCTGCAGCAAATTTTAGTTAACTTAGTGAGTAATGCTATTAAGTTTACCGAACAAGGACATATCCTTATTGAAGTCGGTCTGGCTAAACAGTCATTAATGGCTGATGATAGTAATCAGCTTACGCTTGAATTTAGTGTGAGTGATACAGGTATCGGTCTCGAACAATCAACAATGAATAACCTCTTTCAGTCGTTCACCCAAGCAGACAGTTCAATTACCCGAAAATTTGGTGGCACAGGTTTAGGCTTATCCATTTGTAAAGAGTTAAGTGGTTTGATGGGCGGTGAGATTTGGGTTGAGAGTACGTTAGGAAAAGGCAGTAAATTTAGCTTTAATATTGTCTGTGAAAAAAGCGATTTACCGGGCAATGAACTGATAAATATTGACGCTATTAAAGGACTTAATATTTTAGTGGTGGATGATAATGAGCTTTGCTTGAATGTTATTACTGAGTTGTTACAAGAGTTTCATTGTGAAATTACCGCCGTAGCCAGCGCAGAAACAGCATTAGCATTGTTAGCAACGGCAAAAAGTAATCATAAATCTTATGACTTGGTTATTACTGATTGGCGTATGCCCAAAATGGATGGTATTGCTTTTGCTAAAGCGATACAAGATGATAAAAATCAATATAACGTTCGAGCAGTGTTAATGGTGACGGCATTTGATAAAAGTGATGCCATGCCGTTAGCACATTCATCGGGTATTGATGGCTTCTTAGAGAAACCTGTTAATGCCAGCTTGCTATTAGAGGCGATGATGGATGTATTGAAAATCTCCCCTGATGAAGACTTTTACAGCATAAAAAATGCAAGTTTAATGGATTTTTCAACAACCGACATATTATTAGTTGAAGATAATGAGTTAAACCAACAGGTTGTTTTAGGGTTTTTAGAAGATACCCAAGCGAATGTTGATGTTGCAGAAAATGGCCTTGTCGCTTTAGAGAAATTAGCCAATAAAAGTTATGACTTAGTTTTGATGGACATTCAAATGCCTGAAATGGATGGGGTAACGGCCACACAAGAAATTAGAAAACAAGCCCAATTTAAAAAGCTGCCTATTATTGCCATGACAGCTCACGCGATGCCAGATGAGCTCAATAAATGTTTGGCAGCCGGTATGAATGAATATTTTACTAAACCGATTGACCCTAACGCGTTATTTAGTTTAATGGCAAAATACTTAAGTGATAAAATTAATGCCGTGGTAAACAAATCTGTCGATATTAAAGAGCAAAATATTGATATTACTGAGTTGATTTCGGATAACCCCGAAAAAACATTAATGGATCGCATTGCACAACTGAGTTGCTTAAACAGTAAGAAAGCCTTGCAGGCGATGGGTGGCAGACAGCATATTTATCAAAAACTCGTTATCGACTTTCATAAAAGTACCCTAAAAATTCCTCAAAAAATAGAGCAAGCTTACCAAGATAAAGACGTTGAAAGTTTATATCGCATGGTTCATTCTTTGAAATCTAATGCCGCTTACATTGGTGCCTTCTGTTTAGCTGAGTTATCAGCAGAGCTAGAAGGAAAAATAAAAGAGCAACCTGAGAACTGTTTATCACTCATGAGACAACTGATAACAGAACACCAGAAGATATTATCAGCCTTAGCGACCTTGACTAATAGCCATACAGATTTATTAAGTGATGAGCCTAAAAAGGCCATTAACAAAGAGTTACTACTCGTACTGTTAAATTCTATTGTCGACTTACTTAAAAAAGAAGATGCAGAAGTCGAAGACTTATTACCACAGTTACTCGAATATACCCGAGGAAGTGATCTCGTTGAACTTGTTGATAATATTGTCGAATTAGTTGAAGATATCGAATACGCTAGCGCATTAAACCGTATCGAAGCATTAAGGAATAAACTTGTCTATTAGTCGACTCAAGGGCAAGTGAGTATTAGTGGGTCAAGTTTGGCTTGATTATTATCTGTTTTAAAAGAAAAAAGTTGATAGCGGAAAATGAAAACTTTAGAGCAAATCATTTTAATTGTTGATGACGATAAAGCAAACCGTAAAATGCTAAAAGAGTTGTTGCAGGAACAAGCAAAAATTATTTTTGCGAAAAATGGTAAACAAGCCAGAGAACTTGCTAGAAAACATCTTCCTGATCTTATCTTATTAGATGTGATTATGCCTGATATTTCTGGTTTTGAGGTCATCGATTCTTTGAAAAATGACCCTAAGACAATCAATATTTCGGTCATTTTTATCACAGGTTTAGCTAATGATGATGATGAAGAGCGTGGTTTTAATTTAGGCGGCTGTGATTATATCTATAAGCCCTTTAAACCCAACATTGTTATTGCTCGCGTGATGATGCATTTAGAATTAATTCGTCAACGTAAAATGTTAGATGAAATTGCTCATATTGACGCCTTAACAGGGGTTAATAACCGGCGTAAGATGGATCTTGTTTTAAAAGATGAAGTTGCAGCAAATAAATATGAGCATACCAATTTACTCGTGGCAATTCTCGATATAGATTACTTTAAACAATATAATGATGGCTACGGTCATGGCGCTGGCGATGTTGCTTTAAGGCAAGTCGGACAGGCGCTTCGTGAAATCTGTGTAAGACCACGAGACTTTATCGCACGCTATGGTGGTGAAGAATTTGTGCTCATCTTACCTGATTGTGATAAAGCGGGCGCTGAAATTATGCTCAGTAATATTGCTCAAGCGATCAAAGATAAAAAAATCAAACATCAGTATTCTAGTGTGTCGCCACAATTAACAGTCAGTGTTGGTGCTGTGGTGGTTAAGTCGTCTCAGTCTGTTGTTGTCGCTAATGTTATGAAAAAAGCGGACAGTTTACTCTATCAGGCGAAAAACAATGGCCGTAATCAATACTGTCTTGCTGAGCTGAGCTGAGCTGAACGAACTAGGCAAATTGTTTATCAACAGCGCCGGATGTTAGTTAATTTTTAGCCAAGTGATAAAACACCCATGGCGTTATAATTTAATCACTGTCTTGCTGAGCTGAGCTGAACGAGCTAGGCAAATTGTTTATCAACAGCGCCAAATTTTTGTTAACTTTTGGCGCAAGAGATTAAAAACATTTGGCATTATCCTTTAATCACTGGCTAATCTTTTGCCTTTTCAGAAATAGTGACAGATACTTCTATTAACTGTTTCTTTCGTATTAATTTAAAAGGTAATACGGTGCCAGGTTGAGTTTCAGCCACAATATCTTGTGCTTGTATAAATGAACTAATGGCGACATTATTAATCTGGTAAACGATATCACCCGGTTGTAAGCCAGCTCTAAAGGCAGGGCTGTTCTTTTCAACGCCAGCAATAGTAAAACCTTTAAAGTTGTTTGGTAGCGAGTTGATACTTACGCCTAAGTAGCCACGTATGACCCGACCATTAGCAATTATTTTTCTCATCACTTTATGGGCGAGTGAATAAGGAACGGCGAAAAATATTCCCTGAATATTCCTTTCTGTATCAATGAACTTTCTTGAATTAATACCTACCAGCTCGCCATTAGTATTGATAAGCGCGCCGCCGGAATTACCATCATTAATGGCCGCGTCCATCTGTAATAATTCTAAATAATTAATGACACTTAAACCGCTACGACCTGTGGCACTTATCACGCCTTGAGTCACTGTTTGTCCTAAATTTAGTGGATTACCTATCGCTAAAACCACATCACCAGCAAGTGATTGTAAATCAGCTCTTTGTGGAATAACCGGTAGGTTCGCTGTGTCTACTTTAAGGACGGCTAAATCAGTATAAGTATCATAACCAATAAGTTCTGCAGGAAAACGTTGGCCATTTTGCAGATCAACATTAATTAAATCAGCATTTTGTACGACGTGAAAATTGGTTAATATATATCCGTTAGAATCCATAATAACCCCTGAACCTAAGCGGGTAGATCTTCTCGCTTTTGCACCATAGACAGGGCTAGTGCTTATATCTTCTGAATAGATGTTAACAACAGCAGGACTGGCGGTACTTACTGCTTTTGCATAAGATAATGGTTGTTGTTGTGGTTGATTGTTTTGTAGTACTTGCAAAGTGTTGTTGCGTAACTCTGGCACTAATAGAAGTAAAGTGACAGCTAACATCACGCCATAACTGGCTGGACGAACAATGTATTTTATTAGGTTTATTATGTTCAAAATTAATTTTTATGATGAGTGTTTAATATCGCTAGCATAGCATAGGTCTGCTTTAATCTTATAGTTTGAAAAATAAAAAAGGCTCATAAAGAGCCTTTAGATAAGTCCATTATCACCCTTGCGGTGTTAGCGGATCATTAAAAATAATGTGCTATTACCCCTGACAATATTGAGCGCAAAAACCCCTTTGTTGTCATTTAAGTAACTGCGTAATTCACCTATAGACTTTATACGCGTGCGGTTTATTCCGCTGATCACGTCACCTCTTTGTAAACCAATAGCGGCGGCGGGACTTTCTTCTTCGACTGACTTAATATCAATACCTTGATCATTCGTACTATTTTCAAGTTCAGCGCCATCTAACATTCTGTGAATGCTTGCGGCCTCTACTTTTGCTGTTTCTTGTTTTTTAAGCGTAACGTCATAAGTCTTTTCTGAACCGTCTTTTTTGATGACCGTTAATTCAACAGACTTGCCTGCGCCAATCGAGCCAATCTTTCCTCGAATGGCGGCAAACGTTTTCACCACTTTTCCGTTCACTTTGGTAATAACATCACCAGACTCAATACCGGCATCGGCAGCAGCAGAATCAGCAACGACTTGCTCGATAAAGCCACCTTGGCTCGACTCGAGTTCTAGTGCCTTGGCGATTTCACCATTGACACTTCGGCCTAACACGCCAAGTACACCGCGGCGAACTTCGCCGAACTCAATTAATTGTCTAACAATGTTATCGACCATATTACTGGGTATGGCAAAACCAATACCCACATTGCCACCATTAGGGCCTAATATTGCCGTATTAATGCCAACAAGTTTACCGTGTAAGTTAATGAGTGCGCCACCTGAATTACCGCTGTTAATAGCAGCATCAGTTTGAATAAAGTCTTCGTAATTCTGCGCGTTTAATCCGCTACGTCCTAAAGCACTTATAATACCTGAAGTGACGGTTTGACCTAAACCAAAAGGGCTACCAATGGCAACAGCAAAATCTCCAACTCGTATATCATCTGAGTCAGCTAATTTTACTTCAATTAAATCTTCAGCGTCTATTTGTAGTAAAGCGATATCACTACTGGCATCGGAGCCAATTCTCTTGGCGGTGATTTGACGACCGTCTTTTAACGTTATTTGAATTTCATCAGCTTCATTGATGACATGATTATTAGTGACTATGTAGCCTTGTGCAGCATCAATAATGACCCCTGAGCCTAAACCTCGAAATTCACGTTTTCTTGCTTGGTTTTGTTGAGGATTACCAAAGAAAAACTTTAAAGCATCTGGTACTTTAGATTTATCTTCGTGGGTACCGGTAACCGAAATTAGCACGACACCTGGAGTAACCTTCTCTAGCATCGGCGCTAAACTTGGCAACTGTTGACCACTAACGGAAAAAGGTAAATTGGCTTGGACGGGCAAACTTGCCACGGCAATAGAGCCGGAAAGAAGAATACTTGTTGCTAAAACAGACAGTTTTTTCATAAAAGAGACAACCTTCTTATAAACATAAATGATTAATGTAATTTTATACTTAACTAAAGACCTATGCTGTGTGCGTTAGTTCCAAAGAACATTAGCCTACATTTGTAACACTTTGTTTCTTGTCGGCAAAAAGTCCACTCGCTTGACCTGAGTAGTCAAGTGGTGGTTCTGTGCTTGTTTCTTCACTCTTACGTTCGGCTCGGCTGTGACGTAATGATACGGTTTGTGCAAGTTGTTCTTGTGTTTCTTTTGAGAAAAAAGGCATGCCATCAACGTCTGAAGGTGTTGCTTGCTTTAATAACTGCGTACTTTTTTCCATTTGCAACATGGCCGTTTGGCAAGTGCTATTCATTTTGTCCAAAAGTATTGTTGAATCATCTAAATGTTCTGCAACATCGAGTTTATATTGCGCTAAAGCGGCTTCACTATTACTAACGCGTTCACTAAGTTTCTGGTTGTCTTGGACTGATGCAGATAAAAAACGACTAGCAACAAAACCTATTGCCGCACCAACTAATAAAAGAAAAATTGCTAAAACTATATCCATAGTGTCAAACCCTCGTTATATTCAATAAAATTAGTAAAATTAGTAAAAATATGGGAACTTATTTTGTATAATAGCGCTTCTGTTCGCGCTTACCTAATGAATATGATTGCGAATTTGTTAATTTCAAGAAAATATTTCATTAGTCCTGTAAAGACTTTGTGAAACAAAATATAAGTGGCCAATAAATGATCAAGCTTTCACCTCTAGATAAGTATAATGAAGATTTAATTCGTGATGATTTTTTACATGACGATGCGCAGGAAAATGCGGTAAAAAACTTACAGCGTCTCTATGAAGATCTTCAAAATAAACCCTTACCCGTTGAAGGATTTAAGAAGGTGCTTAATCGCTGGAAGCGCATTGTTGCCTCATCTGAAACCAAAACCATACAAGGACTTTATTTTTGGGGTGGCGTTGGTCGAGGGAAAACTTATTTAGTTGATACATTTTATGATTGTTTGCCTTTTGAAAATAAAATGCGTGTTCACTTTCATCGCTTTATGCACCGTGTTCATCAAGAATTAAAAACATTAACCGGGCAAGCTGACCCATTGAAAATAATTGCCAAACGTTTTGCTGATGAAACCTGCATTATTTGTTTTGATGAGTTTTTTGTTTCCGACATTACCGATGCAATGATCCTTGGCGCTTTGTTTGAAGAATTATTTGCACATAATGTTACTTTAGTGGCAACGTCAAATATTATACCTGACGGTCTGTACCGAAATGGTTTGCAACGCGAACGTTTTTTACCAGCCATTAAACTCATCAATAAACATTGTGATGTGGTAAATGTCGATAGCGGTATTGATTACCGTTTGCGAACCCTAGAGCAAGCCGAGATTTACCATGCTCCACTTGATGCAGAGGCAAGTGAAAACCTGGCGCAATATTTTATTCAATTGTCGGTCAAACCAGGTAAGAAAGATGTTGACGTTAAAATAAATAATCGCTCATTATCGGCGATTGAAGAGTCAGACGGTATTGTGCACTTTGACTTTTCGGTGTTGTGTGAATCCGCACGTAGTCAAACTGACTATATGGAGATAAGTCGTTTGTATCACACGGTATTATTAGCTAATGTTAAACAAATGAGTGTCGATCGTGAAGATGCGGCCCGTCGATTTATTGCCTTGGTTGATGAATTTTATGAACGTAATGTAAAATTAATTATTTCTGCTGAAGTCGAAATGGAAAATTTATACAGCCATGGTGGTTTGGAATTTGAGTTCAAACGTTGTTTAAGTCGTTTACAAGAAATGCAGTCACATGATTATTTAGCAAGTAAGCACTTACCTTAGTGAGATAGTAAAACTTACTTAAAGATAATTATAAAAATGCCGATTTAACGATCAGCATTTTTTATGGCAATTTTAGCGTTATTACACAAATTAGCTATATTTTGTTTTTTTATTGGTTTTGGGTGCAGTATGAAGTGCTTTGGCTTTTGTCATTTATTTTTATAGGTAATATAGACCATAAATAAAACGATGAAATTGAAACACATTTAAAGGCATTAGATAGGTTGCCAAAAAGTGAAAGAGATAACCACCAACAAGCCTACATTGAGGAAAAGCGCCAAATAATAAAAGCTAAAGAGGGAAGTGAGCTATTAGCTTTTCCAACCACAGCAAGCCAATGTGTAAAATGTTATCAAAAGTCGGTAATCTCATTAGACAATTGCGCTACTTGCTTAAATTGCGGCGATTCAAAATGTGGTTAGTTACTAGCTAGCGATTGTATTCGTGATAAAAGTTTAAAAAAAGTGCAATTGATTGTGATTTATAGGTGATCTTAGTAGATAACTTCTGTATAATCCGCGCTCCCTGCGTTACAAATGCCTACTGTTTTTGACTTTTGTGAAAAGTAGTGGCGATGGACTCGATACTCGAAGGGGTAGAGCGTGGTCTTTTTAACCGGTGATGCTAATTCTTAGCATTCATCATTTAAAGTAACATAATAAATATTGGGTTTTTTAATGAAAACTTTTGTAGCAAAACCAGAAAGCGTACAACGCGAATGGTTCTTAGTGGACGCCGAAGATAAGACTTTAGGACGTATCGCTACTGAAATTGCAACCCGTTTACGCGGCAAGCATAAAGCAGAATATACTCCTCACGTAGATACTGGCGATTACATCGTTGTTATTAACGCTGAGAAAGTGAAAGTAACTGGTAATAAAGCGAAAGGTAAAATTTACTACTCGCATACAGAATTCCCAGGCGGTCTTAAGCAAATTAGTTTTGAAAAACTAATTGAAAAAGCTCCAGAGCGTGTTTTAGAATTCGCAGTTAAAGGTATGTTACCTAAAGGTCCTTTAGGTCGTGAAATGTTCCGTAAGCTTAAAGTTTACGCGGGCACTGAACATAAGCATACTGCACAACAACCACAACTTTTGGAGCTTTAAGCAATGGCTGATAATCAATATTACGGTACTGGTCGTCGCAAGAGCTCAACTGCTCGTGTGTTCATGAAAGCTGGTAACGGTGCAATTACAATTAACAAGCGTGACATTTCTGTATACTTTGGTCGTGAAACGGCTCGTATGGTTGTTCGTCAACCATTAGAATTAGTTGAAATGTTAGAAAAGTTTGACTTTAACATCACTGTTGTTGGTGGTGGTATTTCTGGTCAAGCTGGCGCAATTCGTCACGGTATTACTCGTGCATTAATGGAGTTCGATGAAACTTTACGTGGTTCTCTACGTGTAGCTGGTTTCGTAACTCGTGATGCTCGTAAAGTTGAACGTAAGAAAGTTGGTTTACACAAGGCTCGTAAAAAGCCACAATTTTCAAAACGTTAATATTTACCTTATACGTTTTCAAAAAACCGACTTTATGTCGGTTTTTTTATATCTGTCATTTAGAAAAATGAGCATCCGCAGTAAGGTAACTTCGTGGGCTGTTTATTATAAAAGCGACCTTAGGCGATAATAAATAATACAGTGCGAGTTCCAATAAAATGGTAAACTTTAAAGGATCAGTAATAAAAATAATATGCGGGAAAATAGTCGTATTATTGAGCTGTTTACTGAGCACTTTTTCGATGGTTAGCAATTACACTCAACTATATAAGCATTAAAATAATTTATCGGATAGCGAAAGAGAAACTATTCTTTTCTGCGCTTTTTTTGAATAATAATCTTTCGTATTTAGCTGTGTGTCTAAAGTGACAAAGTCAGTGAAATAAAGATATATAACTGATGTTTCGCTTATTTTTACTTGTAAAAAAGTGCTTATTTCTTTATTATCAGAAAAATTTTTTGTCGCAAGTTTGGGCAAACAATTGGAAAGTATTTCCTCTCGCAACTCACTGTAGCTGTGAGAATAATAATTCGAATTTGTTTGAAACAATGTTATTTGGAGATTTTGAATGAGCAATGCGCCCGTGAATAACGGCCGTCGACGCTTTTTAACTGCTGCTACTTCGGTAGTAGGTGGTGTTGGTGTTGTCGGTTTGGCTGTGCCTTTCATTGGTTCTTGGAACCCTAGTGCTAGAGCGAAAGCTGCAGGTGCTCCGGTTGAAGTCAATGTTAGTAAAATAGAACCAGGTCAATTAATCCGCGCTGAATGGCGAGGAAAACCTGTGTATGTGGTCCGTAGAACTGAAGAAATATTATCAACTTTAGCGGCGCATGACGATCAATTGAAAGACCCAGGTTCAGAAGAGCCTCAACAACCTACTTATGCAGCCAATGCATATCGTTCAATAAAGCCTGAGTTTATGGTTGCTTTAGGCGTGTGTACTCACTTAGGTTGTGCTCCTACTCACCACCAAGGCGATTTTGAAGAGTTTGTTGAAGGTGTAAAAGACGGTTTCTTTTGTCCTTGTCACGGTTCTAAATTTGATATGGCTGGTCGTGTTTTTCAAAGCGTTCCTGCACCAACAAACTTGGTGGTTCCTGAGCATTCATTCCCAACAGCAGACACCTTATTAATTGGTGTTAGCGCAGGAGAAGCATAATGTTAGCTAATTTAATGGCGTGGATTGACAAACGTTTACCGTTAACCGACGCGGTAAACAAGCATGCTGGTCAATATCCTGCACCTAAAAACTTTAATTTTTGGTATGTTTTTGGTGTTTTAGCGAGTGTCGTACTCGTCAACCAATTGTTAACGGGTGTTTGGTTAACAATGAGTTATGAGCCATCAGGTGAAGGTGCGTTCGCTTCTGTAGAATACATCATGCGTGATGTTGATTACGGCTGGTTACTTCGCTATATGCATTCTACAGGCGCGTCAGCGTTCTTTGTTGTAGTTTATATGCATATGTTCCGTGGCATGATGTACGGTTCATACCAAAAGCCTCGTGAGTTACTTTGGATCTTCGGTATGTTGATCTTCTTAGTGCTTATGGCTGAAGCTTTCATGGGTTACTTATTACCTTGGGGTAATATGTCTTATTGGGGCGCGCAGGTTATTATTTCTCTGTTTGGCGCTATTCCAATTATAGGTGATGACTTAACACTCTGGATACGTGGTGATTACGTTATATCAGGTGCTACCTTAAACCGTTTCTTTGCTTTACACGTTATTGCAATGCCGCTGGTTTTAGTTGTATTAGTTTTCTTACATATTCTTGCACTTCATGAAGTGGGTTCGAACAATCCTGAAGGCACAAATATTAAAAAACCTAAAGGCAGTGTGCCATTAGAAGAGCACAGTAAATTTACTTTCCATGAGCAATATACTAAAAAATACGATATCGTCGATGCGATCCCGTTCCACCCTTATTACACCGTTAAAGATTTAGTGGCGATCGTTATCTTCTTAATCATTTTCTCTTGGGTAATGTTTTTCAACCCTGAAGGTGGTGGCTACTTTATGGAAGCGCCAAATTTTGAACCTGCAAATGGTTTGAAAACACCAGAGCATATTGCACCGGTTTGGTATTTTGGTCCTTTCTATACCATCTTACGTGTTATCCCTGATAAGTTATTAGGGGCAGTTGGTATGTTTTCTGCGATCATTGTCTTATTCTTATTACCTTGGTTTGACCGTGGTACAGTAAAATCTATCAAATTCCGTTGTACTGCTCATACGGTTAACTTAGCGCAATTTGTTATTTGTTTTATTGCTTTGGGTGTTTTAGGTACATTGCCATCAACACCGGTCTATAACTTAATTGGTACTATTGCTACGTTTGGTTATTTTGGTTTCTTTCTTGCCTTATGGGTATACAGTAAGAACGAAAAAACTAAGCCAGTTCCAGAGAGGGTTTCAGGATAATGAATAAATTTATTAGAGCTTTTACTTTTGGAATTTTTGCGCTAGTACCTATGCTCACACTTGCTGCTAGCAGTGGTGTTCATTTAGACAAAGCCGGTAATGATTTAAGTGACAAAGAGTCACTTAAACGTGGTTTTCAATCTTACATTAATTATTGTTTAGGTTGTCACCAGTTGCAGTACCAAAGATACAATCGTACTTTCGAGGATTTAGGTATTAGTGAAGCCGATGGTATTGCTAATTATATGTATACGGGTGAAAAAGTCGGTGATCATATTACTAATACTATGCCAGCAAAAGATGCGGCTAAATGGTTTGGTAATACACCACCTGATTTAACGCTAATGGCGCGTTTAAAACCAGGGCCTGATTATATTTATACCTACTTGCGTTCTTTCTACGTTGATCCTGAACGTCCCTTTGGCGTTAATAACACCGTATTAAAAAATGCGGGTATGCCGCATGTTTTACAGGGGTTACAAGGTGTTCGTACGATGGACGAAAATGGTAATCTCAGTGAAGCAACGGGTGGTTCTATGACCGTTGAAGAGTACGATGCCTTTGCTCGTGATTTAGCCAATTTCTTAGAGTACACCGGTGAGCCAAGTAAGCTTAAGCGTGAAGCTATGGGATATTGGGTAATAGGTTTCTTATTTATTTTCCTTATTTTTGCTTACTTACTTAAAGTTGAATATTGGAAGGATGTACACTAACAATTATTGTTAATGTACAGCGTTTTATTTATGGGGGGCTTTGGCCCCCTTTGTTAGTTTTTTATTACAGATTTTTGGAGGCATTATGGCCGTAGCAGCAAACAAGCGTTCAGTGATGAATTTATATTCTCATGCTGATGATATGTATAGTCATCAAACACGCATCGTACTCGCTGAAAAAGGTGTTGGCGTTGATATTCACTTAGTTGATTTGGCTAACTTACCAGAAGATTTACTCGACTTAAATCCCTATGGCACAGTACCGACGTTAATTGATCGTGAATTAGCACTATACGAAGCATCAATTATTATTGAATACTTAGATGAGCGTTTTCCTCATCCACCATTAATGCCAGTTTATCCGGTATCACGTGGTCGTAGCCGTTTGATGATGCACCGTGTAGAACAAGATTGGTACAGTCTAGCAAAAATAATTATGAGTGGCCCAGCAGACGCTGCAAGCAAAGCTCGTCAAGAACTTAAAGAAAGTTTGTTAAGTGTAGCGCCAATTTTAAATGAAGCGCCTTACTTTATGAGTGAAGAATTCAGTTTAGTTGACTGTTACTTAGCACCACTACTATGGCGTTTACCTGCTTTAGGTATTGAACTTGATGGTGAAGGCTCTAAAGAATTTAAAGGTTACATGCTGAAGTTATTTGAACGTGAGTCATTTCAAGCATCGTTAACTGAAGAAGAACGTGAAATACGTTTAGGTATGTTTTAACCTTGATATCTCCAGAGATGACCTCTAACAAGCCTTATATAGTGAGAGCTTTTTATCAGTGGATTTCTGATAACGACCTTACACCATATATTGCTGTAGATACGAGTGTCTATGGTGTGTTAGTTCCAACAGCTTATGTAACTGATGGGCAAATTGTGCTCAACGTTTCAATGTCAGCCGTTGGCTCTATTTCTCTTGCTGATCATGCCATTGAAGTTAGCGCACGTTTTGGTGGTAAGCTTGAACAGCTGGTCGTGCCTTACGGTGCTATTAGTGCTATTTATGCAAAAGAGAATGGTGCAGGGACATCGCTTGCGATTGAACACCCTGAACCAGAACTTGATAAAGAAATAAGTCCAGTAAAGCCAGTAGGTTTATCTAGTGTCTCTTCAGATAAGAGCAGCACTGCAAAAACCAAGTCTGAAAAGAGTTCAGCGAAAGGTAAGCCTAGCTTAAAAGTGATCAAGTAATTACTAAAGACACCATAATTTTTGTTGGTATATTAGCGGTTATGCTGAAACTGTTTTAAATTTATTTCAGTCATTATTATGGCAAGCAGCAAATAATAAAAAAGCTTCACAAGTATTAACTTGTGAAGCTTTTTTTATGAGCGCTATGGTAAGTCACTTATCGTTAAATGTATTCAAATATTTTGAATACACGATTGACGCCGCTAACATTACGGGCTATCTCTACGGCTTCATTAGCTTGTGCTTGTGTTATTAAGCCCATTAAAAATACTTCGCCATTTTCAGTAACCACTTTAATATTAGTCGCATCGATGTTGTCACTGCCAAAAAGAGCCGCTTTAACCTTAGACGTTAACCAAACATCATTACTTCTGGTCGTAATAGAAGTGGTATTACTGATACGAATTTGATTATGTAGCTGAACAATTTGTTTAACTTCATTAATCGATTTTATCGCCAGATCGCGTAAATAGGTATTGGGCACTTGCCCGATAACTAAGACACTACCGTTAACACTGATCACTTGCAGATTAGTGTTGTCTTCGAGGGCTTGATGGTTGCCAAGCTTAGCATTGGCCTCAAATTCAATTTTTTGGTCGTCCAACTGTGTACCAATACTACGCTCATCGGTAGCAGCAGATGCTCCACCGACAATAGTAACAACAGCAGCAGCAACACACCCTTGCAAAAGTACAATACTTGCTAGGGTTATTAATAATTTTTTTCGCATCATATTAATTGGCATCTTGAGGAAATAAAGTCGTGTCAATAATATCGCATAAGCAATGTATTACCACTAAATGTACTTCTTGAATTCTAGCCGTACGTGAAGAAGGTACACGTATTTCTACATCGTTTTCGCCCAGTAAACCTGCAATATCACCACCATCACCGCCGGTTAATGCGATAATAGGAATGTCGCGAGATACTGCTGCTTCAATCGCTTTTATGACATTGCGAGAATTACCACTGGTTGAAATAGCGAGTAAAACGTCACCATTATTACCTAATGCTCGCACTTGTTTAGAAAATATTTCATCAAAGGAATAATCATTCCCGATAGAAGTAATCGTCGACGTGTCGGTTGTTAAGGCTATTGCCGGCAAAGGTGGTCGTTCAGTTTCATAGCGGTTTAATAATTCGGCTGAAAAGTGCTGTGCATCACCCGCTGAACCGCCGTTACCACAGGCAAGTATTTTATTACCAGCCAATAAGCTTTGCACCATTATCATACCAGCATGCTCAATAGGGCCTGCTAGTAATTCACTGGCGGCAATTTTGGTTTGGATACTTTCGGTAAAGTTGCTTTTGATCCGTTCTAACATAAATGAAATTAGCTCCGTTTATTGACTCTAAAAGGCGTTTTTTAGCCAGGTAATATCGAGATTGTTTATATTACCTTGTAAAGCAATAACATCAAATCGACAAGAAGTATTATATTCGTTTAAACCACATTGTTGCAGATAAATTGCAGCTGTTTTCCTAATTTTTTGCTGTTTTTTCGTTGATATTGCTGAAATAGCACCACCAAACGACATCGAAGCACGATATTTTACTTCGACAAAGACATAAGTGTCAGCATCTTTGACGATTATATCAATTTCACCTAACCGGGAGGTGTAGTTTTTTTCTTCAATAATTAAGCCTTGTGCCACCAAAAAATCTCCCGCGTACCTTTCGGTAATATCGCCAGTTTTTTTAGTCGTAACTGGCTTAGTCCATGGCAATTTCAGCGACCTCGCCATCTTGATATATGCCCCACAATAAGCTTCGCGTTAGGGTGTTATTACTGTTTAATTTTAATATACCGGTTTGACCATAATGACGAACATAGGGTTTTTTTTTCATTAGCGGCAGTTTATCGACTAAATATAGGCTGTCATAACCCATGGCAAAGATGCGTTGTAAAGAGTCAGTGCGACTTGGCCAAAGCGTTTTACTCAAATCAGCTAATTGAGCATTTTGTTGTTGGCTACTTAATAGCCAAGGCATTTCGGTAAATATAAGGTTACGAAGATCATTATGCTTACTTGAATCTTGTTTACTGCTATGACTGCGAGAGCTAGCATAAACCGGGATAATAGTAGCAAAAGGACTGGTATTAACATCAATGTACGGTTTTAGTAATTTTGTTTGTGCCGGTGAACCCACTAAGTAAAACATATCGATGTCACGGCGATTTCTTGGCTCTGAATCGATACTCTGTTTTACTCTTATTTTCAAATCCTTGATACGGGCTTGGCTACTATCAACCTCTAAGCTAGCTTTGAGTTGCTCTTGCATCATTTTGCCTTTTTCGAAATATACAACTTCAGGAGCATAGCCGTTAATCAGTTGCCATTGTTTGCTAAAGGCTCGGGCAATTCTTTTACTGGCGGTATCTCGGTGGCTAAGTATGACTGGTGAGCGATAATTTTTACGACTCAATGTTGTTGCTGCTTGGTAAGCTTCGTCTTCTGGGCGCATCGACAGAATGAATTGCTCTGCGCTCCGTTGCTGAACTTTTGGGGTGTTAAGTAATAAGCTAGGTAGCAAAATTTCACCTTGGGCAAGGAACTTATCAACATTATTTTTAAGCAAAGGGCCAATAATAAAATGACTATCTAAGGCGATTAGCTGTTCATTTAATAAGGTCCAGTCAAGTGTATCAGCATCGATAAAGGTTAAGTTTTTATTGGGAATATTACTATAAGCGGCTAGGATCCCTTGCTGGGCAGCTTTTCCTGCAGACGCTTGTTTACCGGAAAGGGGTAAAATAATAGCAATATTTTCAATAAGTGCTTGTGGGCTTTGTTCTGTTCTTCTTAATGTTTCAATAATCGCTTGTGCGGGGTGCGCAGAAAAATCACCTTGCCACTGACTTAAGTAAGCATCAAAGCGGTTAATATCACCGCCAAATTTATGCGCGTAAGTTAATAGTTGTTGCCAACCTTTAATATAAGGCGGGTCAAGCTCTGCTAATTGGCTGACTTGCCAAGTAGACAGTAAACTTAATGCTTGCCATAATTCATAAATATCATCAACGTCTGTATTTGAACTGCTGGAAAACCAATGCAATTTAGCGTTGACCGCACTAATTTCTAATGCTCTACGCTGCTGTATATCAGCCAGTAAGAAGTAGTAGTTTTCGCGATGAATAACGTTATTATCGGTTGAAATTTTATTAGCAACTTCAAGCTGCTTAAAGGCTAATTCAACCTCATTTAGCTTAAGTAAACTTTCTGCACTTACCAATGCTAGACGGTAATTGTCTTGTGAATTGTCAGTCAGTGTTGTGAGTTGCTCAGATAACCATAGTGCTTGATTATAACTCTCCTCACCAATCAGTAATTCACTAGCATCAATAAGTGTGGCGATTGCTGTTTTTACTTCTTGTGTTTGTGCAGCCGACAGCAACTGTTGTGAGGTTATTTTATTATTGGCACTCGCTAATGGTTGATTTCGAGAGTCGATTGCGCCTTTATTGGCAGCAATATTTTTGGAAGTACCGCAACTTGTCAATAATGTCGTTGTTAGTAGAACGACAGAAAAGAGTGTAGTAATGCGATAAAAAGTGCTTTTTTTAGAAAACAAAAAATTAGTTTGGCTCACCAGCGATAAATCCGTACTTTATTAGTTAGCTTTATAATAAACTTCATCTTCATCAGTCTCAACTTAAGTATTCATTATGTCGTCAGTATTTGTAGAATCAGGCACGCTTTACATCGTCGCCACACCCATTGGAAATTTAACCGACATCAGTCAACGCGCACTTGATGTGTTAACTCATGTGGATATTATTGCCTGTGAAGATACTCGCCATACTCAAAGATTATTATCTGCTTATACTATCAAAAACAAAACATTATCATTACATGACCATAATGAACGCCAACGTCAAGACTATGTAGCAACACTTTTACAAGAAGGCAAAAGCATAGCACTGGTTTCAGATGCCGGAACACCCTTAATCAGTGATCCTGGTTTTCATTTGGTTCGCCATTGCCGACAACTTAATTTACCTGTTTCTCCTATTCCGGGGGCTTGTGCAGCAATTGCTGCTCTATCTGTCGCGGGTTTACCCACTGATCGCTTTTCATTTGAAGGTTTTCTTCCTTCAAAATCAGGTGCTAGACAATCAACGTTAGCAAACTTATTAGAAGAACCGCGCACTATGGTGTTCTATGATGCGCCACGTAGAGCAATTGATACCGTTGAAGATATTGTCAAAGTATTGGGTGGAGACCGTCAGGTGGTTATTTCTCGTGAGTTAACAAAAACGTTCGAGACCGTCCACTCAGATACTGCTGAAAACTTACTAGCTTGGTTAAAAGAAGATCCAAATCAGTTAAAAGGTGAAATGGTTTTAATCATAGAAGGCAAAAAAATTGACGCCAATGTGATACCCGCAAAAGCGATTGACACATTGAAGTTATTATTGGAAGAAATGAAACCTAAAAAAGCTTGTGCAATTACTGCTGAAATTTATGGTGTGAAGAAAAACGCTTTATATGAGATTGCCCTTTCAATGAAGGAAGACCAAGTTTAGGTCGTTTACTCCCACTAATACGCTTATTTTAAATAGCACGAGTAAATGATAATTAAATCAATATAAAAAGCCAGCTAATAATATAAGCTGGCTTTTTGCTAATCGCTCAAACGTACCGTCAAACTAGAACTGATAACTCACGTTAAAATCCATTGTACGACCTATGATATAACGGCCATTATCCAACAGACCAGAAGTTCCGCGCGGATCTGCTTCTGTTAAACCTTCTTCATCAGTAAGGTTGTTCACCGCTAATTGCATTTTAACTTCGTCAGTAAGGTTTAGAATGACACCAAAATCAATTTTCGTATAACCTTCTAATATTAGCGCATCAGTATTCTCTGGATCACTGAAACGGTCGTCTGCCGAAGAAACTGTACCGTATACTGTGCCGTACATGCCATTGTCAAACTCAATATCGTAGCTTGGCGTGATACGTACCTGCCAGTTTGGTAATCTTTGTGCTTGATTACCGACATTATCAGGGTTGCTAGACTCTGTAAGCTCAGTTTTTTGAAGCGTCGCACCTACGGCAACAGAGAAGCCATTATCGGTGAAGAAATTAAAATCAATTTCTACTCCATAAGCTTCATTGGTCGTTACTTGTGCTGGTTGGCCTGGAATAGCAACGAAAGAATCACCAGTCACTTCGTTGAAAAAACCTGTAGCATAAAGACTAAAGTTATCAGCTGAATGTTTATAACCTAATTCATATTGAGCAACTTCTTGAACTTCAGTTTGACCTTCTCTTAAATTATCAAAGAAAGGCATTTTGCTACCGTCACTGATACGAGCAAAAATTCCTTGTTTCTCTGTAAACATCCAGTTTGCACCAACAGTCCATGAAGTACTTGACTCATCAAAAGAGGCTACCTGATCAATACTACCGTCTAAGCCCGTATCAAGCGTATATTCAATTTCATGATTTTCACGACGTACACCACTATCGATAGTTAAAACATCTGAAATTTCATAAGATGCAGCAGCATAAAATGCGGTAGTTTTGCCATCACCAATGCTATTGATGTCGTAACTCCAACTACAGTGGTCGGCATTGTCATTACAGTCAATACCTGTCAGGTTTTCGCCACCTTGTTCTACCACATGATAAGACTGATTACCTAATGACCACCAATCGGTAGATGAAAATGTAGAATTATAAAAACCACCCGTTACACTGCCTTTATCAAATGTTTTAGTTAAAGCAAAGTCGTTAGTAAATGCTTCAATTTCTTTGAGAACGACCCAACCACCAATCATTTGTACGTCGGTATCACCATTATATTGAGTACCAGTAACCACACCAATGGCCGATTCGCCATTATTAGCAACCGTTGATAACTTAACCGCTCCACCTTGTGGTACTAAGCCATAGGTATCAGCATCACCTTTGGTGTAAGAGAAACGATCAACAAGACCCCAACCATTATCAAGGGTTAAATCAATGCTACCGCCAGATACTGCGCCATTCCAGCCTCGGCCTTTACCAAAATCAAAAACTTTAGATTCTCCATCACCAAACTCAATTTCTTGCAGACGATTATTAGTGCCAATTTGCGTATAGTTATTGTATACGCCATCAACAGTGATAGGTGCGGGTACATACCAAGTACCATGATCATCAGTTTGACGGGTATAAATATTAATTTTACCGTTGTCTAACTTTTTAGTAATGTTAATAGTAAATTGATTACCTTCTTCAGCATTAAAACCTGCGTCACGAGCGCCAGGTGAGCTTTTAATATAGCCACCAACCATGAAGTATAAATCATCAGCTAAGCGACCACTTATTACGCCATCTACACGTTGTAAGCCGTAATCGGATGTTGAATATTTAATTGAACCTTCAGTATATTCAGAGCCTTCTTTTAATAAAAAGTTAGTGGTTAAGCCTGGCTGACCATTTGATATTACTGGGTTTGTGCCGCCACGAAGTGCTTCCATAAATTCAATAGTATCGTCTAAGCGAAATATGCTTGAATTTTCTAGGAAACTAAGTGTTGGTGGTGGGAAAATAGGAGCGCCTTGCAGCTGAATTGTAAGGTATGGTGCGTCACTTGCACCTGGAAAGCCGCGAACAAATACATTGGCACCGGCAACGCCACCCGAGCTTTCAGCCCAAACACCAGGAATTGCTTTAAAAAGATCAGCGGTACTTTTAGGTGCTATTTTTATCATGTCGTCTTCAGAAAAAGAACTAACAGCAAAGCTTGCTTCTTCCTTAGCAACGCTTTTACCGCTGAAAGTACCCGTAACAACAATTTTTTCGATATTAGCATTTTTATTTTTTGTTGATGTTTTCTCTGCCGCAAAGCTTGAACTCACTTGGCAGCTTAATGCGACAACTATCGCAATGGTAGATAGTTTGAAGTTAGTAGTCATGTATTTTTCCCTCTTATACCAATATTAGCAGTGCCATATCAGTTATTAGTTATATTTATTGATATTTCCTTCCCCATAATTAATATAAAGATGAATGCAAACGTTTGCAAGTTGTTTTTGCAAACGTTTGCATTGTTGTGCTTTCAATTGCAATACTAGCTAGATATGTAATACTTCCTCGGCATTTTTATTTTATTAATTTTGGAAATAAACGGAATTGGCTAACGCAAACAAACTTACTTTGGCAGGGCTGGCTAAACTAGCAGGTGTATCAACGTCAACGGTATCAAGGGCTTTGAATGATAACCCTTTGATAAAAAAAGAAACACGTGAAAAATTACAAGCATTAGCGAGTGAACATAATTTTAGCTTAAATAGAGCTGCTAGCCGTTTACGCACGCAAAAAACCAATGTTGTCGCGGTAATTTTAAACTTAACTGACAATACCGATCAAAGTATTAGTGACCCTTTTTTACTCAAAGTGGTGGGCGATTTAAACCAAGCACTTAATCAAAGTGGCTATGAATTACTGTTGTCGAATTCTTTTATGGCAACACAAGATTGGGCTAATTACTTCATAGGAAGTAGTCGCGCTGATGGCATTATTGTTATTGGGCAAGGTAAAAGCACGGAAAAAATTGAAAAGGTGGCTGAATCTAATGCACCACTTGTTGTGTGGGGCGATCCAAAAGGGCACGCGAACTATGCCGTTGTCGGCAGTAATAATGAGCTAGGCGGATATTTAGCGACGGAACATTTAATAAATACCGGTTGCAAACGTATTTTGTTTCTTGGAGATCCTGAACATGCAGAAATGAGTGAACGCTATAAGGGCTATGGGCGTGCACTAAAAGAGTATGATATTAATATTAGTGATGAATTAACATTAGCGTGTGATATAACCAGTAAAGTGGCTTACGAAAGAATCGGCGATCTTGTTCTTGAAAAGGGGCTGTTTTTTGATGGCATTGTTGCATCAAGCGATATGGTGGCACTTGGAGCGTTGAAAGCGTTGAAAGAGCGTTATGTCAGTATTCCAAATGATGTTGGTATTGTAGGATTTGATGATATAGCGATGGCTGAGCTTTTTCACCCGTCACTTACCACGATTAAACAAAATACTAAATCGGCGGCTAAAATTATGGTGGAACAGTTATTAGTTCAGTTTAGTGGCGGAAAAGCAAAATCGGTTGTTATGGATATTGAGTTAATTGCACGAAACTCTACCCGCTCTATCTAATAATCGTTAAATCCTCTTATTATTAGCGCACGAATGCAAACGTTTGCATTCGTGCGCTTTTGATTATAGACTAAACTTAATTATCAAATAATGAGTTTATTTATGTCGCGTTTTATTACCATAAGTGCAATTGCTGCAAGCTATTTCGTTTTTGCTATTCTGCTTAATAGCGTAGGTACTGTCATTCTTCAGTCAATAAATAGCTTTGATATAAGCAAACCGCAAGCGAGTACATTAGAAGGTTTTAAAGATTTATCTATCGCGTTTGTTTCTTTTTTTGTGGCATCAGTTATTCCACGAATTGGATATAAAATTGCGCTGGCTGTAGGTTTAGCCATAGTTACCATCGCTTGTTTCTTAACGCCAGTTATTGGTAACTTTCTAGTGATCAAACTCCTATTCGCCTGTATAGGTGTTTCGTTTGCTTTAGTCAAAATATCAGTTTATTCCATTATTGGTCAGTTAACACATTCAGTAAAATCTCACTCTTCACTGCTTAACACCATAGAAGGTATTTTTATGCTCGGCAGTTTATCGGGCTATTGGTTATTCAGTTTTTATATTGATGGCAATTCGGCAGAGTCTACACAATGGATGAATGTTTATTATGTGCTAGCCGTTATGTCTTTATTAACCTTAGTGTTAGTGAGCTTTTCTTCGATTAGCAAAGCTGAGCAGTCTTTAACATCGACAAGTATATTTAGTGACTTTGTTGAAATGATAAAAATGAGTTATCAGCCTTTGGTGCTTATCTTTGTCATCTCTATATTTCTTTATGTATTAATTGAACAAGGGATCGGCACTTGGCTACCTACGTTCAATAGTGAAGTCTTAGGTTTACCCACCAATATTAGTGTACAGATGACGAGTATTTTTGCCGCTGCATTAGCATTAGGTCGATTATTAGCTGGGCAAATTCTACGTTACCTAAATTGGTATACCTTTTTGAATATTTGTTTAGCAGGGATGGCATTAATTATTCTATTACTACTGCCATTAACACAAGACCCGACGACGGGTTTAGTCACCAGTGTTTTTGATGCTCCAGCCGTCGCTTATCTTCTCCCGTTAATTGGTTTAATGATGGCGCCTATTTATCCTGTACTCAATTCAGTGATGCTAAGTAGTTTAGCGCGTGCAAAGCACTCATCAATGACTGGACTCATTGTGGTATTTTCTGCACTCGGTGGTACTACAGGTTCTATTATTACCGGTTATTCTTTTGAAGCACTCGGTGGTCAACAAGCCTTTTATCTCTCGTTAATACCTATGGGACTTCTCGTCGCTAGTTTGTATTTTTTTAAAGTCGCAACTGCGAAGCATTCTGTTTAAAGAAATAACAACAAGGTTACCCCATGATGAATACCGAATTATTAAATCAACAAACTAAAGAAAGTTTACATTTTTTTGAAAGTGAATTATTCAAAGATGTGCAAATGAGTGGTTTGTTTGCTGACAGCAAAACTTTTACTGATGCTATTCCTAAAACTGCTTTTATGGAAATTTTACAGAAGTATAAAATTGAAAAAAAACATAAGTCTTCATTCAATTTAGAAGCTTTTATCACAGAGTGTTTTGATATTGTTGAGCATAAAGAAATACATTCAGAAAACGTAAAAACGAGTATCGCCGAACACATTGATTCACTATGGACCGCTTTAAAAAAGGAAGCTGATCCCAATGCTGTAGGCTCTTTGTTACCTCTGAAAAATCCTTATATAGTGCCAGGAGGTAGATTTAGGGAGATATATTACTGGGACAGCTACTTTACTGCATTAGGTTTGGTTGAGTCAGGAAATATTGCTTTAGCTGAATCTATGTTGAGTAACTTCTTAGAATTACAATCAAACTATGGTTGTATTCCTAATGGTAATAGAAGTTATTATCTATCTCGCTCGCAGCCTCCTATTTTAGGCTTGTTAGTTGAGTTACTTTTGCCTTTTCAACAAAATAAACAGCAATTTATAACAACTCATATTAAAGCCATTGAAACAGAATATAAGTTCTGGATGCAAGGTAAGGCATTGGAGACAGATGAACAATTTGAGTCTAGACGAATCATTAAAATGCCCGACGGAAGTTTCTTGAATCGATATTGGGATGATAATGCTGCTCCTCGTGCCGAATCATATCGTGAAGACATTGAATTATGTCAGGAATTAATGCCTGAAGACCCTGAATCTTTCTATCGTAATATTCGTGCGGCATGCGAATCAGGATGGGATTTTAGTTCACGCTGGTTAGGCGATGAAAATTCATTAGCGTCTATTAGAACTACGCGCATTCTACCAGTTGACTTGAATTGCCTATTGTACAAACAGGAAGAATTACTCGCTAAGTTCTATGAAATACTGGGGAATAAAGCGTCGAGCCTTGTTTATTCAGACTATGCGACAACAAGAAAGGCAGCAATACAGCGTTATATGTGGTCAGAAAATGATGGTTTTTACATGGACTATGATCTAGATAAAAAATCTTATAGCTCAGTAAAATCATTAGCCGGAGTATTACCTTTGTTTGTTGAGCTAGCTGATGCGAAACAAGCTGACCAAGTTAGTAAGTTGATTGAAAATGAATTTTTACAGCGAGGCGGTTTAATCACGACTGCTATTGAAACAGGCCAGCAATGGGATTCACCAAATGGTTGGGCGCCATTGCATTGGTTTGCTGTTCAAGGCCTAATTAAATATGAAAAACAATGCTTAGCACTAACCATTAAGAACCGTTGGCTTAATACGGTAGAGTCGTATTTTCAGCAAACAGGAAAAATAATGGAAAAATATAATGTATGTCATCAAAGCCATAAAGCCGAAGGCGGAGAGTATGATGTACAAGAAGGTTTCGGTTGGACAAATGGTGTGCATGTCGCCTTTAGCGCTTTATTTTTAGTGAAAGAGACTAAGCTGTAGCCTAAAAATAGCTAATTATAGTAATTGGTAATAATAAAAGGTTACTTACATCAGTGCTCACAATCATTTTTTTTAGTCGTATTAATAAGCCTTGGCTTTTTTTGTAATTCAGGTAAAATGCGCGGCGAGTTGACCAGACAATCGCTGCTTTATTCTTGTATCAGATGTGTAAACTGAAGATATAGGTATGAGGGGGAGGAAAGTCCGGGCTCCAATGAGCAGGGTGCCAGGTAACGCCTGGGCGGCGTGAGCCGACGACAAGTGCAGCAGAGAGAAGACCGCCGATGGTTGTTTCTAGGAACTTCACAGGTAAGGCTGAAAGGGTGCGGTAAGAGCGCACCGGATTGCTGGTAACAGTAATTGCAGGGTAAACTCCACCCGGAGCAAGACCAAATAGGGTTTCATATGGCGTGGCTCGCGTTGAAACCGGGTAGGTTGCTTGAGCCTTAGAGCGATTTAAGGCCTAGACGAATGATTGTCACTCTTTTTCGAAAGAGATACAAAACCCGGCTTATGTGGTCAACTCAACTATTCTAGTGACCGCTTGATTATTTTAATAATAATCAAGCGGTTTTCTAAAATCCTTTCGTATCAATCTATACAATCCCAAATAATGTTATAGCGCTAGCTATAGGAGACTGAACGGCTTTCTATGCTGTTTAACTTACGCATTATCTTAGTCTTCGAAATACATAAATACCTAAAAATAAGGTAGTAATTGAACGTGTTGAAGTAACTTGTCTTTTTTGATTGTAATGTCATTGGTTGCCGGCTTAATTTTTGTTAATCTTATTCTTGCCCCTCACCGCTTGCTATAAATAGTATGGAGGCTAGAGTAAACAACATTAAGGTAATAGTTAACATGCCCAACCAAGCCATTTGGCGATGACCGACAAACGTAAAGAGCGGAAAGTACCTTCCGGAAGAATTGCTCGTCTCGCTAAGTTGGGCGGTTTGGCCTCAGCGGTTGCCGGCAATATTGTTAAAGGTGCGACAAAACAAATGCTCAGTGGACAACGTCCATCATTAACTGAGTCCTTACGTAATATTGACAACGCTATATCTATCACCAAGCGTTTAGCACATATGCGCGGCGCGGCGATGAAACTTGGTCAACTACTCTCCATGGATGCCGGTGAATTACTGCCTATCGAATGGGAACCTATTCTTTCAAGATTGCGCCAAGAAGCTGACCCTATGCCTAAGGCGCAACTACTGAAAACCTTGGCTGCGTCTTGGTCAAAAGACTGGCATCAACAATTTAGTTATTTTTCATTTACCCCCATCGCATCGGCAAGTATTGGTCAGGTTCATCGGGCAACACTAAAGGATGGTCGTCAGTTGGCGATTAAGGTCCAGTACCCGGGTGTTAGAGAAAGCATTGACAGTGATATTGATAACGTCATGAATTTATTAAAACTCAGTGGCGTTTTACCTAAACATATTGATTTGACTAGCGTGCTCGCTGAAGCAAAAGCACAGCTTAAAGCTGAAGCTAATTATTTGCAGGAGGCGGAATTTCTTAACACTTATCGTGAAAACCTGTGTAACGACCCTCGCTTTATTGTGCCCTTTGTTGTTGACGAGCTAACGGACAAAAATATACTGACGATGGAATATATCGAAGGTTCTCCCATCACTGATATTAGTACGATGAGTGATGGTATTGTTGATTTAGTCTGTAGCCAATTAATGGATTTAACTTACCAAGAGCTATTTACGCATAAATTTATGCAAAGTGATCCCAACTTTGCTAATTTCTTGTATCAGAGCGATACACAAAAAATAGTGTTACTTGATTTTGGCGCTTGCCGGCAGCTTTCTCAACATACCTCAGTACATTATCTTGCTATGGCTGATGCAATGCAGCGTCAAGATAATAATGACATGCGTTCAGCCTTGTATTCGCTTGGTTTAGTTGACAATAACATGAGTGATACCGCGATAGATATTGTGCTAAAGACGTGTTTTGAAGCTAGTTATTGTTTACAAAGTAATACGGGCTACAACTTAAAAAAACAACAACTGATTAAGCGAATTAGAGAGGTTAGTATGCCATTAATTACCGATAAAACAGCGATAGCATCTCCGATATTTGAAGTTGCATTAGTCAATCGTAAAATTACCGGTATGATACTGCTAGCCAATAAGTTGGGGGCAACACTCGATTTTAAAAGCGCACTTGCTCCTTATTTACTGGAAGGCACAAAGCAATTAAACGATGAAACCTAACACAATCGATTTTCAAAACAGCAACTGCTGTTTTAGTCTTTTAAAAGTAAACTTTAGTAACCGCCTGAGCTATTTTTAAATCACTCAGCGGCTTTCTAAAGTTCCTATTATTCAATTTTATTGATGATTTTATGGTTTACGACATATCTGCTGTTTGATTTGCCTTTTTGGTTAATAACTCGATCACTTTATTTCGTTCAGATAAAACGATTAACAGTGCTAAATCATTAGCTGACAGTTGATTAACAATCTGTTGCGCACCTTGGTAAGGACCCTCTGAAAAATAGATGTTATCGGCAGACATACCACTTTCAATCGCTACTTTAGCTATTAAATTTGATATTTCGCCAAGCTCTCTTCCTCTTAAGTACTCGACAGTTTCGGCCGCAACCAATATATCAGGTTTCATTTTTAAGGCTGATTTTGTCATTTTAATAATATCGTCATTGCTGCGATCACCTGCATGACTAAGCATCAAAAACTTTCGTGATGCTGGTATATTGGCCATGGTCAGTGCCATGGCATTCATACCATGAACATTGTGGGCAAAATCCATAATAACCGAAGCGCCATTGAGTTTAAATTGGTTACCGCGGCCCGGATTATCGTCAACATTACTTGAAAAATTTTGCAAGGCAAGACCAATCACTGCGCTATCTATGTGTAAGCTCTTAGCTAAAGCGGTCGCCCCTAAGGCATTTTGAACATTATGTCGGGCAGCGCCGTTTAATGTCATAGGTATATCGTTAACGGCAACGATCATCGATTCAAGGCGCTCGCCAGTGCTGGTATTTTGCGTACAATAAAAAATTGCGCCGTCACGGATGAAACAAATAGCACCACCAATGGCTTTATGCTGTTGAAGTACTGGATTATTTTCATTTAATGAAAACCAACATTTATTAACGGTTAATGTTGGTGCAAGTGCTGTTAAATACGGATCATCAGCGTTGAGCACTAATACACCGCTAGTTAGCGCTTTTGCTACAACCGCTTTGGTTTGTGCAAGCCCTGCTACGGTATTGATACCATATTGCCCTAAATGGTCTTCAGCTATGTTGGTAATTAATGCGGCATCAACGTGATCTATGGGTAGGCCACGGCGCAATATTCCGCCGCGCGCGACTTCTAGAATGGCTGTTTCGGTTTCTGGATGTCGAAGTAACATTCGTGCACCACCGGGTCCTGAATAATCACCATAATCTATTATTTTTTCGCCAACACGAATAAAGTCAGTCGAGGTGACACCGCAACATTTATTAGACTGCTTAATAATTTCAGACATGATACGCACGGTGGTTGATTTTCCGTTAGTGCCAGTGACCAATGCAATAGGAATTGATTGGTAGTGTTGCCAATTGAGCTGCGTTGGATCTGGTAATGATGTCACTGGCCAGCGTTGACAGCTTTTACCGTAACCTAACGAAAATTCATCATCATCAACTAAATAATCGACATGATTATTTATGGCTAAATCTATTAAGTTAAGTAGAGCAGGGTTAGCCTCTTCGGCAATCATTTGTTTAAGACGAGTGACGGTTTTATCCATTTCTTGTTGATGAGTGTCACTTATACTGCCGGTTAAAATTTTGCTACACGCAAAATCCCATGCGGCTTCGTTGACATCGCAAGATGCATACAAGGCATCCATTGGCGCACTTATCGCAAGGCTTATGCCGTCTTCAAAAATACGATAACACGTAGATTCATCTTGCCAATCGACTGCTGCCAATAACTGATTAACGTAAATTAACCACTGATCAACGACTGTTTGCTTATCGATGCCTGAGACAAAAGCATCAATAATCGCGCCGGGTTTATTCCATAATAAGCTTTTGCCAGTAAGCCGTCGCTGGTCATCTAATGTTAAGGTTATAAGGTTATTCATGGCATACCAATTTGATTAAATTTATTCCTAACGCAGCGCTGTTAGGAAAGTGAGAAGAAGGTAAAGCTGTATCAATATAATTGTTAACTTTGAGACAGTTTTGTTAGGTCATTATTTGTATGACAAGCTCGATGATGATTTGAAAAGTTAATACGCAGCTTTATTGGTTTAACAATAGGCTGCGCTAATTTGTGCCGCTAGGTTATGTTGGTAACACATCACCTAGCGGGGTTAAGCTTATTCATCTTAAGTTAATGGCAAATAACTGCATTAACTTGTTTTTAATCACTTTCTTCTTCTATGGTTGAAACAATGCGAACGCCTCGATCATCCTTAACTAACTTCATGCCTGATTCTAGTATAAAGGGATCAGGTTCATCGGTGTTTAACATCGAAACAACGGTATGCACGGGTTTTGTTACTGTTTCTGCTGGATTATCTTCACTACCGTTAAAATTAATGATTTGCTTCCAACAACGGGTAATCGCATCACCAAAGACAATCACTAAATCATCTTTATTTGCCATCGATAAGGCTTTTTCAGTAGCTGTGACCTCGTCAGGTATCATCAAGATATTGTCTTCGCTGATACCTTGTGCTTTTAACGTTGCAGCTAACATTTGCGGCACTTCATCGCTACCACGTCCACGAAGATTGTCATCGGCGCGACAGATATATAAATCAAAATGTCCAGCGGCTGCTTTGGCGATGTTTTCAATATCTTCATCACGGCGATCTCCCGGTGCGGCTAATACCGCAATACGCTTACCATTAACGTCTAATTTAGTCGCTAATTCGCTCATATGGCGAACACCATCGGCGTTGTGAGCATAATCTAAAATAACTCTAAAAGGATGTTCATCAAAGACGTTCATTCGCCCCGGTGCTTGATAGAAGGTGGTGTTGAACGTTCTTAATCCTTGTTGAATCGCATCAAGTGGTTTATCTAGAGAATAGGCGAGGGCAGCGGCAAACATCGCATTTTGTACGTTATGAGTGGCTTTACCTTCCAGTGTCGCAGGAATTAAATGTGTCCAAAGTAATGGGATATGCGCACCGTTATCAAAGATGGTGATCATTTCACCATTGATGCCCTTTTCAAGCACCACGGCACGTCCACCCGCGCGAATATGCTCTCTAACTAAACCATGTCCTGAATTCATAGTCACATAACATAAATGTTTTGCTTGAGTATGGTCGGCCATTTTTAAACAAAGTGGGTCGTCGGCATTAAGTATGACCGCGTCTTTGGCTACTTCAACGACAATACGTTTAATTTCAGCAAGTTGTTCTAGGGTATCAACACCTTTTAAGCCTAAATGATCGGGTTGAACATTAATGCAGGCGGCAACATTACTTTCTCTATAACCTAAACCTGAGCGAACGATGCCACCACGGGCAGTTTCAAGAACAGCAATATCAACCGAAGGATCTCTTAAGACAATTTGTGATGCAACGGGTCCGGTCATATCGCCTTTTACTGATAACAGACCATCAACGTACACACCATCAGTTGATGTCATACCTACAACATGCCCTGCTGTTTTTAAAATGTGCGAAAGCATTCGTGAGGTTGTTGTTTTACCGTTGGTACCTGTAATGCCGGCAATAGGGATACAAGTGGGTGTATTAGGTGGAAAGAGCATATCAATAACTTTGCCAGCAACATCACGAGGTTTGCCATGGCTTGGTGCAACATGCATACGAAAACCTGGCGCGGCATTGACTTCAACGATACCGCCGCCGATATCTTTATATGATTGAGTAATGTCAGAGGTCAGAAAATCAACACCGCCAACGTCAAGACCAACGGCTTTTATCGCTCGTTCAGCCATCACTTTATTGTCAGGGTGAACTACATCAGTCATGTCTATCGCGGTGCCGCCCGTTGATAAATTAGCGGTTGAACGTAAATAGAAAATTTCTCCTTCAGGTAATATGGTATCAACGCTATAGCCAGCTTCTTCAACTAAACGGGTTGCTTGTGAGTCCATTTCGAGTTGAGTGAGCACTTTTTCATGGCCAACACCCCGACGCGGGTCTTCATTTACAATATCGATTAATTGCGTAATGGTGTGTTTATTGTCACCAACAACATGACCCGGTACGCGTTTTGCGACAGCAACAAGTTCGCCATTAACAACAAGCATTCGATGATCTAAACCGGTTAAAAATGACTCAACTAAAACAGCTCTACTGGTGCCTTGTTCGCGGGCAAAATCAAATGCTGTATTAATTTGCTCGTCAGTGGTTAAATCGATAGAGACGCCACGGCCATGGTTAGCATTTAATGGTTTAAGTACAACCGGTAAGCCAATACGTTTTGCTGCTTTTATGGCATCTTTGGCAGAATAAACCATTTGTTGTCTAGGCACAGGTAAACCGAGATCATTTAATAAATTGTGGGTGTCTTCTTTATCACAAGATATTTCAACAGCAATATGATTCGTTTGGCTAGTAATGGTGGCTTGAATGCGCTGTTGGTATTTACCATGGCCAAATTGTACTAAGCTGTACTGATTTAACCGTAGCCATGGGATATGACGTTCTTCGGCTGCCGTTATTAAAGATTGAGTACTAGGACCAAATTCTTTGCGCTGTGCATAACGAATAAAGTTTGATAGCTCTTCTGCAAAATCGAAATCGGCTTCTAATTTTGTTTGTAGTTGTGCTTGAATATTTACTGGCATCACTGAGATAAGCAGGTTTCTGGCAAGTTCAGCAGCAGCTAATCCAACATCTCGTTGTTTGTACTGAAAGACCATGTCATATTGACCAACTTCGCCATTGCCTCTGGTTTTGCCAAAAGTAACTTCAGTACCGGCCATGCATTGCAGTTCTAAGGTTGCATGTTCCCATATGTGAGCTATCCAGGTACCTTCATCTTCTTGCAAGCGCCTAATAAAACCGCCAGATTCGCCGTATGAACAGCCATGCTCTTTTAAACCGGGTAAGGCTTCAATTAAGCCATCAATGAATTCTTTACCTAATTTTACCGAAGGGTATTGCTCTAATATGCCAACATCAACAGCGTGTCGAATAACAGGAAAATGGGCGTAAACATTAGGGCCAACATAAACATTACTTGTTAATATTTTCATTATATGTCCAAAAATCAGGTGATTAGAATTATTATTATGTGTACCTACAAGTTGAACCTTTTGTCGAAAACAGGGTGCAACAAAATATAATATGACAATTATTGGGAGGAATAAATCACGGTGATACTGAACTGACTATGTGCACAGGTTCTATTGATGTGCATATGTTGAGTTACAAACCGAGAAGTTTCAACGCATTACACTTAAGATCTTTATAAGATCGAATAGAAGTAAAAAATTGCCATAAAAAAATAATGGTATAACAAAAAGATACCATGGTTTTACTAATAGACAAGACAATTTTTTTCTAAACTTGCTAATGATTAAATGCGCAAGGAAAGTCAGCCAAAAAGTTATGTTGAATAGCGTCGTAGAAAGGTATTTTTTTATTCGGGTTCAATGAAAAAGAAGCGGCGTTTGTGAGCCTTTTAAATAGATTTGCCCATAAATAATGCGTTTATTTATGGGCAAATTTTAGCTTAGCTTATTGGTGTCTAAAGAGACTAAACGGCTTTAGGTGATGCGACTCGAGTATTTAAACAATAAGTATCACCGTGACTAAGCATATGAAGTTTTAACCCTATCAAGGTAATGGAATCTCCTGTACGAGCTTCAGCCATTGAACTGTGCTGCAAATCAGAAGGGTCAACTACCGTAATACTTCCGTGTCCAACTACTTCTAGTAACCCGTCTGGCGCAATAAAGGCCGCGGTATTTTCACAAATTCCTAGTCCTGAAGCAAAAGGATTATATGAAACAGCAGAAAGTAGACGTCCTAAACGATTACGTTGACTAAAGTGTTGATCTAAAAGTACTTTACTTATTAAACCTAAGCCAGGAGCAAAAGTTACACCTTGCTCATTAGGTAATGCACCGGTAGAGCCACCTGCAATCATATGCTCAGGCATAATAGCGGCACCTGCAGATGTTCCTGCAACATGCACACCTTCAGAGTTTAATTTTCTTATACTCTGTGCAACCGAAGTACCGCCTAATATAGTCGACAAGCGTAATTGATTACCACCGGTAATAAAAATACCTGTTGCGTTTTCAAGTGCGGCTAAATAATCTTCGCGCTCAGCATCTTCTCTGCTATTTATCGGTAAAGATATCGCATTTTTGACATTAAGATTACGAAAAATAACTTCATAATTTGGCCCAGTCTCAGCAAGCTGTGACGCGGTTGGAATAATCACTATATTGGCATTTTCATCGCCACATAATTCTACAAAACGTTGTAGAATTATTGGGTCATCAACACGCTCTTCTGCCCCCCCGATTGGAATTATAAATCCCCTTTGCTGACCTTCAGCAATTTTTGCTGGACACATACCTACCTCTACTCAAAAGTTCCACTTACTACTGTTGTGTTGTCACGTTTATGCCAACGACCTTTTATCATCACGTCAGTAATTTCAAATTTGTTGTTAAGTACGAGCATATCGGCATCGTTATTACGTACTATTTTTCCTTTACTGTGTAAACGTAACAACGTAGCCACGTTGCTAGTAAACATCGGTAAAATACTTTCAAGCGCAATATTCTTTCTTAATGTTGCTTGTAATGTTTCCAGTAATGTACTGGCTCGGCCAAAGTCCATGTGTTGTAATTCGCCTTGTTGATCAAAACAAGGTAAACAACCACCACCGTCTGAACTGACGGTTATTTTGTCCAAGGGTAAACCTCTTTGTACGGCAATTTCTATCGCATCGCATGCCTCTAAACCAGGCTCTGCTGTGCCTTCAGGAAAAGCGGTAATATCGATATAACAGCCGTGCGCTAATAATTTGCAACTGTCTTCAAATAGTGGCTTATTTCGATTAACGTGCGTCGGATTAAAGACACGGGCAGGAATTTCTGTTTCACTAATCGCTCGCTCAATTAATTCAAGACGCCGTTCACCATCACCGAGATGAAAATGAATAATACCGGCTTTGCCTGTCAATAACCCCGCAACATGTGCTTCACTAGCTAGTTTTATTACTTCTTCAAAAGTTGGTTGGCTTGAACGATGATCGCTAATAGCAAACTCACCAATACCAATAACTGGCTCTAAAAAAGTAATATCTGCTTTTGCGCTACCAATTAACGTTGTTAACGGATAATGATAACCACCGGTCCAACAATATGCCGACATGCCTTCTTCACGGAGTCCGTAAACTTTGCTTATTAGGTTGGCAATACTTCGAGTGGTGTCATCTGTACCTAAAAGTCCAACTACAGTTGTCACACCCACTTGGGTAAATTCTGAAAGAGAAACTGGGGGAACTTGTGTTGAAAAACCTGCTTCACCACCACCACCGGTAATATGAGCATGACTGTCGATAAAACCTGGCACTAGGTATGCGCCATTAAAATCGATAACTTCTACCGGCCAGTTATCAGGGATATTATGGTGGGCATGATCAGATACATCAAAAATATCAGCGATTTTTCCACCAGCAATCAGCACATCTTTAATACCCATAGGAGCAGGGTTATAAAGGTTCACGTTTTTTAATAATGAAATCATAGGTTTACGGTAAGGCTTTATAAATGACGGGCAAGTATAGACTATTCTATACCTAGTCCTAAGGGTTGCAACTATAACATAGCTATAATTTCTCAGCCAACTACATTTGTAAACGAAAGGTTTAAATACTGTTTTACTAAGTATTTAAATCTATAGCGCATTGATAAGGTTAACGAAAGTGATAGTAATCCCTCGCCTAAACTAACGGTAGCTTTAACGTTTTAATCGTTTGATAAATGTATGGGGGATTTACGTGAAAAAGGTCTGAACTTAATATAAATAGCTAGCCCCTAACACGCGGTTAGAGGCACTATTATCGCTAACAAAAAAGTGTTAACTAGGTATAGATTTAGCTAAAAGTTTGGTACTTTTATGCGTGGTAGTGTTTAATGCAAAAGCGTTTAAGGACGAGTTTGCCCTTGACCGGCAACACGGTATTTAAAAATGGTTAGCTGCTCTAAACCAACGGGTCCACGTGCATGTACTTTACCGGTTGCAATACCAATTTCAGCGCCCATACCAAACTCACCACCATCAGCAAACTGAGTTGAGGCGTTATGCATCACCACGGCAGAATCGACAGAGCGCATAAACGTTTCCGCGATTTCCGCATTTTCAGTGATAATAGCATCGGTATGTTTAGAGGAATGCTCTTCAATAAAATCAAGCGCTTCATCTAATCCATATACTACTTTAACCGATAAAATCGCATCAAGGTATTCAGTATCCCAATCGGCATCAGTTGCAACATTAATACGGGGATCGCAGGCTTGAGCAGCAACATCGCCACGAATTTCACAACCCGCTAAGGTATCTACGAGTTGTGGTAAAAATTCTTTTGCTATTGCTTGGTCTAACACTAAACTTTCAGTTGCACCACAAACACCGGTTCTGCGTAATTTTGCATTTTTAATGATACTGAGTGCTTTGGTCAAGTCAGCGTCTTTATCAACATAAATATGGTTATTGCCATCTAAGTGTAACAAGGTTGGTACTTGAGCTTCGTTTCTGACTAGCTCAACTAAACCTCGGCCACCACGAGGAATAACTAAATCAACATAATCGGCACAGCGCAGTAAAGCGGCAACGGCAGATCGGTCATCGGTGTCAACCAGTTGTATACAGTTAGCCGGTAAGCCAGCCGCACGTAAACCCGTTGCCATACACTCAACAATAATACGTGTGGAATTTAAGCTTTCAGAGCCGCCACGTAAAATTACCGTATTACCTGACTTAAGACATAACGCGCCAGCATCTGCGCCAACATTAGGACGTGATTCATAAATCATCCCAATAACACCAATAGGTGTTGCTACACGGGTTATTTTAAGACCATTGGGACGGTCAAATTCAGCTAATACTCGACCGACAGGATCGGCTAGCTTGGCAATGTCTTCTAGCGCGACAGCCATACCTTCAACTCTTTCAGGGTTAAGCTCTAATCGGTCTACAAAAGAATCGGCTTTACCGGCTTTTTTAACGCTTAAAACATCGAGTGCGTTTGCTTTTAGCAGTGCGTCCATATTTTCACGAAGCGCATTTGCGGCAATAGTTAATGCTTTGTTTTTTTGTTCTGTCGTTGCACAGGCAAGTACTTTGGCCGCGGCTTTTGCTTGCTTACCAAGCGTGGTGATCATTGTTTCTATATCAGTATTCTTAGAGGTATTTGACATTAATTTTTATCCTTTTACTTGTTCATTTAACGCTAAACTGTTTGATCAACTTTTTTACTTGAATGATATTAACTTTTATTTTTATCGCTGATATTAATATCAAAAGCAATAATAAAAGTTCAGTTTAAAGAATTTAGGGTTTTCATCAAAAATGTTTGAGTGCGTCATTGCTGACTAGACTAAAGTTAGCGCAAGGCTACTGCACGTTGATAAGCCGATAAAACAGTTGAGTCAAATAGAGACGCTAACTGTTCATCTTGCATAAGCGCACTTAATCCTGCCGCTGTCGTACCATTTTTACTGGTTACTGAGTTTCGCAAAGTCTCGGCATCTTCTTTACTCGTTAAGGCCAACTCCATCGAACCACTGAGTGTATTCAATACCAACTCTCTTGCAGTTTGCGGTGAAAAGCCGAGTTTAATTGCCGACTCTATCCAACAACGTGCTATTTCAAAGGCATAACCAGGACCACTTCCAGCGACTGCCGTTACTCGGTCTAGCTCGTCTTCGCTGGTTGTTATGTGTGTAAAACCAACGGCATTGGTTAATGCTACAGCGTTTTCAATTTGAGCCGCACTACAACGAGAGTTTGCGAAAAGTCCGCTAACGCCTCTACCAATTTTTGCGGGTAGATTTGGCATAACGCGAACAATAGCTTGTTCGCCAATCAGTTGCTCTATTGAAAAAACCGAGTAGCCAGCAGCGATAGAAATAATGCAACCCGAATCAGCAAGATGACGACGATAGCTTGGTAATATTTTTTCAATAAGCTGTGGTTTAATCGCAATAACAATGATGTCGAAACGTTGATCAGCTAGCTCTTCAATGGCTTGTCTGACGATAACATTCTGCGGTGCTTTAACTAATGAGGGATTAATAATAGTGATGGTGTGATTTGTAGAGGTTGCCCAACGAGTCAATAAAGAACCGCCCATTTTACCACAACCAATCATAAGTAATGACATGAAACTCCTGTTGTTTTTTAGCTTACATTGAATGAAATGCAGATCGTTTTGCAGGTGTTCAGTACGAACTTTTTAAAATCCGATAATATATTTTTCAAAACGTTGAGTTTGAGTTCAATTGAAAAATTATCTTTTTTAGTATATGATATCTGCACTCATTTGTCGATTGCCGTCAAATTCTAACGTTTTTACCAACGTTTCAGCAATTTTTTATCTATTACTTTTAACGCAGTCAACCGCAGATAAATTTATGTTATCAGTAATAAGCAATAATTCTAATACGACAATAAAATATCACGAAAATAGCTGCAATTTGTTGAATCAATTTTGTGAATGATTCAACGCTACTATTTATTTTAATTAACCAGAGCACGGAGTAATTTTGCCCTCATTTGAACAACAAAAAACTGATAAATCTTCTCGAAACAAGCCACGTATCGTTATTAAAGTGGGTTCGAGTCTCTTAGCAAATGTTAAAAATTTAACACCTAGTTTTGCTTTTATGCATGGTCTCCTAAGTGACATATCTTTGTTACGCGAGCAAGGCTACGAAGTTGTACTGACCTCTTCTGGTTCAGTAGCATTAGGTCTAAATACGGTTGGTTGCACTATTGAAAATGCTAGTGTGCAAGATAAGCAAGCGGCTGCCGCTTGTGGACAACCCATCTTAATGCATGCCTACAAGCAAATTGCACTTGAGTATGGTTTTGATATAGCACAGGTTTTAGTTACCTTAGATGATTTAGAAAATAGACGTCGCTTTCTCAATATTAAAAATACCGTTCATCGCCTGATAAAACAAGGCGTAATGCCTATCGTCAACGAAAATGATACGGTGACTACAGAAGAAATTCGTGTCGGAGATAATGACAGACTTGCTGCTAAAGTCGCACAAATGATTGGCGCAGAGTATTTGTTTATTCTTACCTGTATCGATGGCGTGTATGACCGAGACCCTTCAGAAGAAGGCGCAATTTTTGTCGATTCTATCGAAGATGTTAGTAGTTATATGGAAGCGGCAAGCGGCACCAGCTCTTTAGGTACCGGTGGCATGCTAACTAAACTACAAGCGGCCAATATGGCGCAAAATGCTGGTTGTACAACCATTATTTCGAGAGGGACGATGGAAGCGCCTGTTACCGGAATATTGCACGGTGATCGCAGACACACTAAGTGTATTGCTCACTCATCACCTTCATCAGCATGGAACATCTGGCTAACTGACCGTTTACAAATGGCCGGTAGTTTAGTGATAAAACAAGAAGTTGCTGATGCATTATTTGGCGGTGACGAAGGATTTACCTGTCACGATGTTGTTTCAATACATGGCAACTTCGAGCGCGCAGATGTGCTTCACGTCTACGACGAAAAAGGTGAAGAAATAGCACGTGGTTTGTGTAACTTCTCATCGGATGAAACAGCCATTATTGCTAGTCGTCCAGACGAAACAGTGCAAAATATCCTTGGGTATAGCGCTTCACAACGATTGATCAATAGTGAAAACTTGGTCGTCTTAAGTGAACATCATCTTTCTTGGGATGAACCTGTTCAAGATGATTAATTGATTAATTGATTAAATGACCTCTGCAGCAATGCAGAGGTTTTTTTTTATCACTTAAATACACTCGTCATTCTTACCTATTAAGTATTAGCCTCAGCTAACCGACTCAACTATGATTTTCTGTAAAACCTGCTTTTATCAATTAGTGGGCGATTAACTGCCTGACTACATCGAGTTACACCCGCATATAATAACTTAACGATGTTGATCTAATCGCTAAGTTAATTCGTATATAATTTTTTTGAATCTTCGAATTATATCTATGAAACGTTCCTTATACTGGGTGACTAACGATCTTCGTCTCAATGACAACATTGCACTTAACTTAGCCAGCCAAAGCGAACAATTACTTTGTGTTTATGTCGTTGATAAAAAGTGGTTCGAGCCAAAGAACTATCAATCTAAACCTTTGGGTGATAAACGCTGGCACTTTTTACAGGGGTGTTTGAGTGATTTTAATCAAAGTTTATTAGCATTAGATCAACAACTTTACATTGTTTACGGGGACACATTATCGAGTTTAACCGCGCTCTGTGAAAAATATGATATTACCGATGTTATTACCACACGTCTTCCTGGCACATATGAAAACAGTTTGATCGATGAGCTCGGTCGGCGTTTGCCCGAAGCGGATATTCATCAGGTCGATCAATTTACGTTATTCCCACATCACGTTTTACCCTTTGAACTTGAGCAACTCCCAATAAGTTATTCTAAGTTTAGAAAGGTGATGGCTGATATTAGCATCGCTGATGTTACACCCAGCACTCAATCTTTGCCCAGTATGTTTGCTAATATGCCTTCACCAACAATTTTTAGGCCATCGTGGTTACCTAACACACCTTATCAAAGGGCAAAGTGTGGTTATAATTTTGAGGGCGGTGAAACTGCCGGTTTAAAGCAGCTTAGTCGTTACTTTTCATCGGCTTTACCGGCTGATTATAAACAGGTTAGAAATAATTTAGACGGCTGGGATAATAGCAGTAAGTTATCGGCTTGGTTAAATTATGGTTGTATCTCTGCGCGGCAAGTAAACCGCTCCATTACTGATTTTGAAGAGCAGCAAGGGGAAAATAGTTCAACACAATGTCTATATTTAGAATTATTATGGCGAGAATACTTCCAGTGGTTACATTTTAAAGTCGGTGCAAAAACCTACCAATTTAAAGGTTTGGCTGAACATCCACCCTTAACTTCATTTTATCCTGAGCGTTTTAATAAATGGTGCTTAGGTCAAACTCCTTATCCGCTTGTTAATGCCTGTATGAATGAATTAATGACCACAGGTTATATAAGTAATCGAGCCCGTCAAATTGTAGCCAGTTGTTTGGTTAACGAACTCAGTGTTGATTGGCGATTTGGCGCGGCTTGGTTTGAAGAGCAGCTAATAGATTATGATGCTGGAGTTAATTGGGGTAATTGGCAGTATATTGCGGGTGTCGGCGTTGACCCTAGAGGTGGCAGACATTTCAATATTGAAAAGCAAACAGCACTTTATGACTCTGATGGGGTTTATCAGGCTAAGTGGGTTACCCGAGATGATTACTCGAGTAAGCCACTGGATTCTGTCGACGCTTCTGATTGGCCGGTGCAACCGCTAAATGACTAAGACACTTATTGAAGAAAAACCGATGAATACAGCGGTAAATGTTGTTTGGCTGAAACGTGATTTACGGCTCAGTGATCATCAACCTTTAGTGCAAGCGATTAAATCGGGTCAAACCTTGCTTTACTACGTCTTTGAACCGCTACTTATAAACGACCCTCATTATGATGAGCGGCATTGGCGTTTTGTTTGGCAATCTATTGCTGATATGAATAGTCAGCTAGCCGCTTTTAATTCACGTGTATATTTGTATTTTGGTGATGCAATAGCGGGCTTAATTGAAATCAATAACGTCTTTAAAATAAGCGGGTTGTTTAGCCACGAAGAAGTGGGTTTATTATCGACCTTTGAGAGAGATAAATCGGTACAACAGTGGTGCCAAGCACAAGATATAGTTTGGAATGAGAGTCAATTTGGTGCAGTAAGTCGTGGCAAAAAAAATAGAATTGATTGGGACAAACACTGGCGCCAAGTGATGAAAGCCCCGCTGGAACAAGCCAAATTATCGGATGATGTTCTAGCGAGTTGCACATTAATAGATAAGCTATTTGTCTGCAGTTTTCCAATATCATGGTCAATAACGGATGACTTTATGCTCAAAGGTGGCGAGATTTGGGCACAAAGAACCCTGCAATCCTTCTTAAAGGGTCGTGGTAAGGGGTATCATTTTGATATCTCTAAACCGCAAGCAAGTCGTAAAAGTTGCTCTCGGTTGTCACCTTATCTAGCCTGGGGCAATATAAGTTTAAGAGAGTTCTATCAAACTATTTTGATAACAAGATCAGAGCGGGGTTGGAAACGACCAATAGACGCGCTGGCTTCTCGGCTACATTGGCATTGTCACTTTATTCAAAAATTTGAAAGTGAACATCAAATGCAATGGCGACCCGTGAATAAAGCCTATAATGACTTAATGTATCCAGATATTCATTGTGGACTGAGTGTTGAAGAACGACTAGATAAATGGAAAACTGCGCAAACAGGTTATCCATTAGTTGACGCTTGTATGCGTTGTTTAGAGCAAACTGGCTATATAAATTTTCGTATGCGGGCGATGCTAGTGAGTTTTTTATGCCATCACTTACTGGTGGATTGGCGATTAGGCGTTACCCATTTAGCACAATTATTTCTTGATTTTGAACCTGGCATTCATTACCCACAATTTCAAATGCAGTCTGGTGTTACTGGTACTAATATCATAAGGGTTTATAACCCGGTTAAGCAATCATTAGAGAAAGATAGTCATGGTGAATTCCTGAGAAAATGGTTACCTGAATTAGTTGAATTACCCAATGAAGTTATTCATACACCCTGGTTATTGTCACCCATGGAACAACAGCTTTATCAATGCCAATTAGGTGATGATTATCCATCTCCTATGGTTGATATTAACGAAACAGGCAAGATTGCTCGCGATTTACTGTGGGGCTTTCGTCAACGATTTACCACTAAAAAAGAAGGGCAACGTATTGTAGCTAAACATGTTAGAGGCAATAAAAAAATATCCAAAGCTAAAAAACCTCAACAGTTAAAAATTGCAGAAAGTGATTAAGTTATCATGCATAAAAAATTAACGTTACCCGAGAAAAATTGCCAGACTTGTAAAAAGAATTTCTTTTGGCGTAAAAAATGGCAAGCGTGTTGGGAAGATGTCCGCTATTGCTCTGAGCGTTGCCGACGTAGTAAAAATACCAGCATCAGCTAAAATAATTATGTATAGATCAATTCAAAGTTAAATGTAAAGTAAGGTAAATTAATGAAGGCGAAACATCTTAGGCTAATATTAGGCGATCAACTTAATGTTATGCACAGCTGGTTTGAACGGGTCGATAGCGATGTTGTTTATGTCATCGCAGAGCTTTATCAAGAAGCTAATTATACTAAGCACCACAGTCAGAAGATAACAGCGTTTTTTGCTGCTATGGATAATTTTGCTCAAACTCTGGAGAGTAAAGGGCATCAGGTTTGCTATTTAACCTTAGATGAAACAGCAAAATATCAAGATTTACCTGCTTTGATCGCCACATTAGTGACCACTTATGCCAGTGAAGATTTTAGTTTTATGCGTCCTGATGAATATCGATTGCGCGCGCAATTAAGCGAGATGTCAGCTCAATTATCGGTACCTGTCTATGAAGTCGACAGTGAACACTTTTTATTACCCTTTGATGAACTCGCTGATCATTTTAAAGCCGCTACCCACGTAAGAATGGAAAATTTTTATCGTTTTATGCGCAAGCGCTTTGCTATTTTAATGAATGGTGCCAAGCCTGAAGGTGATGCTTGGAATTTTGATGCGAATAATCGTCAATCCTTTAAAAAAACCGATCTTAAATTTATTCCTAAACCACTGGTCTTTGACAACCCAGCAAGTGATTATTTACAACGGATAAAACATCATAAGATTGACACGATAGGGCGTGAATCTGAGCATGTTGCTTATCCTATTAATCGCCAACAATCGCTAGAATTATTAACGTTCTTTTGCGAACATCAGTTAGAAAACTTTGGTAATTTTCAAGATGCGATGACTGTAGCCTCACCTTATGCTTGGAGTTTGTACCACTCGCGGCTGAGTTTTTCATTGAACTGTAAAATGCTTAATCCGCTTGAGGTCATTGAAACCGCTCTGGCTGCCTATCAAGCATCAGCAGGTAAGATAACCTTAGCGCAAATCGAAGGTTTTGTTAGGCAAATATTAGGCTGGCGAGAATATGTTAGAGGTATGTATTGGGCTAATATGCCTAATTATGCCGATCAGAATTTTTTAGAGGCAAAGCGTGATTTACCCGCTTTCTTCTGGAATGCTAATACTAAAATGCAGTGCTTAAGAAGTGCTATCTCGCAATCACTCAAACATGCCTATGCTCATCATATTCAACGATTGATGATCACCGGCAACTTTGCTTTACTGGCTGGCATAACGCCTAGCCAAGTCGATGATTGGTATTTAGGTATCTACATTGACGCGATTGAATGGGTAGAATTACCGAATACCCGCAGCATGGCACTTTTTGCTGACGGTGGTTGGATAGCGACAAAACCTTATGCGGCTAGTGGTAATTATGTCAATAAAATGAGTGATTATTGCAAAGGTTGCCATTACAACGTTAAAGAAAAAGTGGGCGCTAATGCCTGCCCATTAAACAGTTTGTATTGGAATTTTATTGATCAAAATTATGATAAGTTTGCTGGCAATCATAGAATGAGTTTTCCTATTCGTAACTGGGATAAAATGGAGCCTGCGAAAAAAATTGAAATTAGAGAGCACGCAACACAGTTATTGAATAATCTAGATAATTTATAGGCTCATGAGTTAGCGCTGGCTAGATAGGCAGACCTTCAGTTAATGGATAAAAGTTAGGCGCTAATGGTCTTTATTTATGAGTGGCGCGTATAACGATTATGTTTATTTACTACCTTTAGGATCCTTTTATGCAATTTTCTATGGATGAAGAGTCAAGAATTATAGAAATGGCTTGGGAAGATAGAACACCATTTGAAGCAATAGAACATCAGTTTAGTTTGCAAGAGCCTGATGTTATTAAGTTTATGCGTAGTCACTTAAAGCCTAGAAGCTTTAGATTATGGCGGGAAAGAGTAAGTGGACGCTCAACCAAGCATGTAAAATTAAGAAGTCCTGACGTATCGAGAGGATACTGCCCAACGCAATATAAACAACGTTGATCACAGCTATATAAAAAAATATCAATAAAAAGGGCATCTTATGATGCCCTTTTTCGTTTGATTTGTAAGTAATGACCCATAACGGGTCATACTTTTTAGGCAATCAGTTGTTAATCTTCTTCAACTAAGGTCATCAGCGATGTATTACCACCTGATGCCGTCGTATCAATACTAATCGTTTTCTCGGTTAATAGACGTTGGATCAAATTATCGAAATATTCTGAACTGATCACTGGCAATATCGCCCCTTGACGTTCAGCTAATTTTTCACTGATAAAGTGCTTACGATCACAATGACTGTCGACCACAACACCTGACAAGGCAGGGTGCGCTAACATCGTTGACAAGTGGCGTAAACGTGCAACCTGAAAAACACCTTCATCGGCACCCGTTGAGAGGAACTTGTCTCTAAAGGCGATGGCTTCATCATAATACAAATCAGAAACAACACTAACAACGGTATTACCGGTAGCCAACGCCGTTACAATAGATAGTACCCAGAAGTGAAAGCTCACTGTCGCATCGGCAAAACAAATAATATTACCGCGGTTTTCCAAATATAACACATTAGACTCACCCGTTGGTCCTGGTAAGAATGTTGGCTTTTTCAAACGCTTTTCAATATCAATCAACTGTGAACGAGCGCCTTTTAAGGTCAGATTTAAATCGTCGGCTAAATCATCAACAATATCAATATGCGCAATTTTGGCTAACAGCTGACGAACACAAGAAAGACGGGTATTTAACTCAGTTAAGCGCCAGCCTTTTTCTGCTGCATTTGCTTTGTCCATAAACAAAGTTGAGGCTTTATCTGATTCTGCATCACCGTCTAAGGCTTCTACCTGCGAAGGTAGCAAGTTAAATTGTTCGGCATCTGGCGTAGCTTTTTCAATAACTAAACGTGTTAAGTAATTGGGTCCACCTGCTTTTGGTCCCGTACCGGACAGACCACGACCACCAAAAGGTTGTACGCCAACAATGGCGCCAATCATATTACGGTTAATATAAACATTACCTGCGCGTGACAGCTTAGCTAAATCTAAGGCACGGTGTTCAATACGCGTATGAATACCCATAGTTAAACCAAAACCTGTACCATTAATTTTATCGATAACCGCTTCTATTTCATTGCCTTTAAAACGTACAATGTGCACACAAGGGCCAAAGACTTCTTTTTTAAGGACGCTAATATCTTTAATTTCATAAAGACGAGGCGCAAAAAAGAAATGCTCGTTACCTGCCACTTCAGCTGATATCTCACACTGATATAACAATTGACCATGGGTTTGCATATAGTCACTGTGTGCATTGAGCGCGCTGAGGGCTTTTTCATCAATTACTGGGCCGATATCTGTGCTTAAATATTCTGGGTTACCGACATGTAATTCTGCTAAGGCACCCTTAAGCATAGTAATGACATTATCAGCGATGTCTTCTTGTAAAAATAATACACGAAGCGCAGAACAGCGCTGACCTGCCGATTGAAATCCTGAAGAAATAACATCGTCAACAACTTGCTCAGGCAAGGCAGTTGAGTCAACTATCATACAATTTTGTCCACCGGTTTCAGCGATGAAAGGCACCTGATCGCCACCTCTATCAGCCAACGTTTGTGAAATTATTGTGCCGGTTTCAGTGGAACCTGTAAACATAACAGTTTGAATACGAGCGTCAGGCACAATAACACTGCCCACTTCGCTTCCGCGAGCAATAACCGCTTGAACAACACCTTCAGGTAGTCCAACCGACTCCATTAGTTCAATGGTGCGCAAGGCAATTAAACTCGTTTGTTCAGCAGGTTTTGCTAATACGGTATTACCGGTAGCGATTGCCGCAGCAACTTGCCCTAAAAATATCGCTAATGGAAAATTCCATGGGCTGATACACAGTACTACACCACGAGCTTCTAGGCGTTCATCTTCTTCGAGTTCAATCGCTTGGTTAGCATAATAACGACAAAAATCGACGGCTTCTCTGACTTCATCAATACCATCTTGCGCAATTTTACCCGCTTCTTTAATACATAAGGCGATAAGTTCGTCCATATGGCGTTCAAGAATATCGGCAACGCGACATAACAAATCGGCACGTTCAGATACTGGTGTTTTCGACCACGAAGCAAATGTTGCTTGTGCGGTGTCGATCATTGCCAGCATGTCATCTTTAGTGTGGTGTTGATGGAAACCTATGACTTCACTATGGTTGGCGGGGTTTTTAACCGCTACCGAGCCTGAAGGCACATCATTTTCATTGATGTGATGATCGGTAAACCAGTTATCTAATGATAATTTTAACGGCGCTATAGCATTAATATCGGTTAAGTCTAGCCCTTTAGAATTATCACGGCCCAGACCTTTCGCATCATGATACAAGGCGATAGGTTTAACTATTTGGTGGTTATATTTATCTTTTAAACGCTGGGTTTTTTCAACGGGATCGCCCAATAAAGACTCGACTGGCTGAGACTCATCAACGATAGCATTAACAAAAGAAGAGTTAGCGCCGTTTTCTAATAAACGACGCACTAAGTAAGCTAATAACTCTTCATGATGACCAACAGGAGCGTAAATTCGACATTGAATATTTTCACTTGAGACAATTTGGTCATATAAAGAATCGCCCATGCCATGTAAACATTGGAACTCAAAACCTTCTTTATCATCGCCAGCTAGCTCAACAATGGTTGCCGCTGTGTAAGCATTATGCGTAGCAAACTGTGGATAGATACTATCTCTATATTCCAGTAATTTATTAGCACAGGCGTGGTAAGAAACATCGGTAGAAGACTTACGCGTGAAAACAGGGAAATGCTGAAGACCATCTTTTTGAGCATTCTTAATTTCAGTATCCCAATAAGCGCCTTTAACCAAACGGATCATCATTTTTCGGTTAGCACGTAGGGTTAAATCACGTAACCAATCGACGACAAAAAGCGCACGTTTTTGATAAGCTTGTAAAGCCATACCAAAACCTGTCCAATCGCCTAACTCGCTATCGCTAAAAACCGCTTCAATAATATCAAGTGATATATCTAAGCGTTCAGACTCTTCGGCATCAACGGTTAAGCCAATGTTATAACTTTTTGCTTGTAAGCAAAGTGCTTTAAGTTTTGGCACAATTTCGGCCATAACGCGGGCTTTGTGGGTAAACTCGTAGCGAGGATGAATGGCTGAAAGCTTAACCGATATACCGGGCACTCGGCGAGGATCATTTTTACCCGAGGCGCGAGCAACAGCGCCGATCGCATCGATTGCAACTTGATAAGATTTAAAGTAACGATCAGCATCCGCCATGGTGCGGGCACCTTCACCGAGCATATCGTAGGAATAGACATAACCTTGCTGTTCTTTAGTGGCAGCACGCGCTGTTGCCGCTTGAATAGTTTCACCCATTACAAACTGCTTACCCATTATTTTCATGGCGTAGTTCATTGATTTACGAATAACTGGCTCGCCTAAGCGACCAATGACTTTTTTCAATAAACCAAAGCTGTCTTTTTTACGTTTATCAGCATAATTAACCATAGTGCCGGTAATTAATAAGCCCCATGATGAAGCATTAACAAACAGTGAATCACTGCTGCCTAAATGACTGCTCCACTGGCCTTGAGAAATTTTGTCACGAATTAAGGCATCTTGAGTATGTTTGTCTGGCACACGTAATAAGGCTTCTGCCAAACACATCAATACCACACCTTCTTCACTGGAGAGTGAGTACTCTTTTAATAGGGAATCAATTGCGCCATTCCCAGATTGGTCTTCACGAATTTGTAAAACCATTTTGCGAGCTCTTTCCCAAGCTCTACTTCTAGCACTAACATTAACTTCTGCCACAGGTAGAATATGATCTACTGCTATATTTTCATCAATACGATAAAATTCACGGATTTTCTGACGAATTGGGCAGTCTGTGCTAAACGAACCATTAAAAAGCATATACTCTTCCTCAAAATGACTACATAACAGCTTGGTGCTATATAGCGATAGTTACAATAGAATTTGTTTGTTTAATTCTGATTTGCCTAATTATAAATGTCGCTATAGTACAATACCACCATAGAATGTATTTCCTGGTCAAATAAGATATAAAATATACGGTATAATATATATAGTTGCCTAAAAATACTGCTGTTTACGCTAAGTTGCCATGGCATTTACTTAGCATTTACTTGCTATGGTTTAGTCAATATTTAGTGAGTGTTTTGTATTGCTAAGTCATTTCTTAATGCTGAAATTAAACCAACCCCTAGCGCTTACTACCGAGCGGCAAACCGCCTTATATTTGTATCACTTTTATGTAAAAAAAAGCCCAGACATGCTGGGCTTTATCAATATTAACGCTGAATTTTTAAAGGTTATTCACCTTTTGGGTTATAAATCCACAGGGCGTTGTTAACATGCTTACTGGTGTCTTCACCAATTAAAACACGACCATCATCCATCACCGCTAAATTATCAGGGTTGGATATACCATTAACATCGCATTTGTTGCCATTGGCATCGCCGTCTGAATTATAAGCGCCACCGACAACGACTGGTTCCATGCGGTTAACGTTAAAGTCTGTTTGGACACCAAAGCGATATACCGCGCCACAGTAAGCTGATGAATCAAGCTGAATATCACCTTCATTATCAACCATACCTTTTCCAACTGAAGACATAGCAACATACATGTAAGGTACGGCACCACTGGCAACACCATCATAATTAATCACCACACCTTCCATTTTACGAAATTCAGTGGTCGCGCCTTTGGCTTTAGCTGCTCGTAACGTTTCTAAAAATGCGTAACGGTCGTCGCCAGCTCCATTTATTGCCCAATCATCTATTTCTGTTTGAGTGATATAGCTGGTTTCACCTTCAATATAATCAGCTTCAGTAATACCGTTATATGAATTTATCCAGGTTTTTATTTCGGTATTATTACTGCTACCTAACTCAATCCACTGAATATCAAAGCCGGCTTTTGCTGGCGCACTTGTTGCGTCTTGCGTTAATTTAGCGGCATATAAAGTGCCGGCGCTTAAATCGCCTGCGTTAGTGGCAACAAATTTATAAAAGGCTTTATTTGAACCATCATCAGTGGTGTAAACTGTTTTCCAATCAGGCATTACCACCGAATTTTCATGGGCAACACGACCTAAGGTAAAATGCTTTACTGGCGTTGGGCTCGTTGAAGTTGGGTCTGTAATTTCAACTATATAGCCGTAATCATAGGGGTTGGGTAATGTTGAACTTGCTAAATAGGTTTGTAAGTTTTTAACATCTGGGTAGCTAGGATAGCCATCTAAGTAAGCGGTGTTATTCCATTGCTCGGTATTTTCAGCTTCGTAGTTTTCTTCTGACGTTAAAGGGGTATTCCATGGTGATAGCGTACCAAAACAATTAATGATTGTGCCTAATACCGCTGAAAAATCAACGTTAATCGCATCACCTATTGTCCAAGTTCCACTGTCTTCTTTAGATAGTTCTATACGGCTCATTGCACCTGGGCGATCTTCCCATGCGGTGAATAAAAAACCTGTGTCACCACTGGCAGAAGTTGGAACGAAGGCATTAAAATCAGGATCTTGAGATTGCTTAATCTTAGTGGCTTGATCAGCACTAGCAATCGCGCCTAAACCATGAGGTAATTGGTTATTCAAGGTATCACCCGCTTGCCCCAAAACTTGGTAGGTTCCGGCAACGACCCGTACTGCCATTTTTTCTGTATCGGTTGTTGGAACCGATAAACTCTCAGTCATAGGGTCAAGCGTACCCCAGTCAAACCCCGTTACTACGCCAACTTTTGCTGGTGTTTCGTTACCTGACAGATCTGAAGGGTGTTGTACATTAAAGAAAAGTTCATCGTTATCCGTTAAAAACATACCCGTAATTTCTGCACCTACTGGCACGGTTGCTAAGCGGGTTAGTTTTGCTGCAGCTGTCAGGTTTTGCCCATTAGCCCCATCACTCCCATTAGCGCCATCAGTACCATCAGTACCATCAGCACCGTTGACACCATCATTGCCATTGCTACCATCTAATCCAATGACGCCATTAGAACCGTTTGTACCATTTTTACCGTCATCACCACCACACGCTGTTAACATTGACGAACCGAGAATCACTGCTATGAGTGTCGCTATTTTTCTTTTTTTTAGATTCAGCATTTTATCTTCCTAGAGTTATGTGTAAAAACGCTATTAAAGTAATATCGGGGTGTGACATTTAGGTGACGTCTTTTTGACTTTATTGTTAAGAAAATATGAAAGTGCGCTTCAAATTACTGTAATAAAAGCCTTGTATAATTTACTGAATATATAAATGAGGGGCTATTAAAGCTTATGAAAAATTACGTATTAATATTTAGTTTACTTGTGACGATTTCCTTTATTGGTTTTTCGAGTTTATCAAAAAGTGAAAAAATGACTCAGGGCTTATTACCCGAAGTAGACATGAGTGAAATAATCACGCCGACAGCGAATGGCAGCATTAATGAAGAAGCACCTATTCCATCGCAGTGTTACACCAAAACTGCAGGGAGTAACAATCCCTGTTACACCTGTCATCAAACCTATAGCCATACTGAAACTGATAGTTACCGCAATAATTTACGTAATGACGGGGTTAATCAGGGTCTTTACAACTTTTCGGATGAAGGTGAAAGTAATAGCTGGAAAAACTTATTTGTTAACCGCGAACCCTGGATAGCAAAAATATCTGATGAACAAATAGCACAATACATAGATCAAGATAACTACAGTCAATTGTCGACGACATTAAAAGATAATAACTGGCAAGGTTTTATTCCCGACTTGAAAAACTATAATTTAGCCGGTGAAGCCTTTAATGATAAAGGTATTGCTAAAGATGGCACAGGTTGGGTGGCGTTTAATTACAAACCCTTTCCGGGAACCTTTTGGCCAACGAATGGCGCCACAGATGATGTATTAATTCGCTTATCAGCAGAGTTTAGGCAACTTAATGGCGAATATAATGAAGATGTCTATTTAATTAATCTTTCGTTAGTTGAAATGAGTATTAAGGCTTTACCACAAATAGATATTTTCCCAGCCGATGAAGTAAAGCTTAATAGCGACTTAAATATAGATGGTCAATTCACCAGACAAGTTGAATTATTGTTAGCTCAAGAATACTTTGTTGGCGATGCCAAGCAGATTAAAGTGCCTCGTCAACAATACCCGGTTAACACCGAAATTATGCATTCAGTTCGTTATGTTGGGATTGATACAAAGGGTGAAACCACTATTCCGCAACGGATGAAAGAGTTGCGCTATATGACTAAAACGCAATTATTAAATGACTCGGCAATAGACAGTGCTTATCGGCGAGAGCGAAAAGAGAAACTTGATGAACAATTACCCAGTTATATCCGTGTTAAAGACCGTGGTTTTAATAATAAATTTGGCTGGCTTATTCAAGGCTTCATAGAAGATTATAATGGTGAGTTAAGACCTCAGTCTTATGAAGAAACTTTCTACTGCATGGGTTGTCACTCCGCTATAGGTACCACAATTGATCAAACGTTTGCTTTTCCAAGAAAAGTAACTGGACGAGCAGGTTGGGGCTATATCAATTTAAAAGGTATGAAAGATGCACCATCGAAAGGACAGCAAGAGGGAGAAATTTTACAATATCTGCAAATTAATGGTGGCGGTAATGAGTTTCGAGAAAACATGGAAATGCACAGCAAGTGGTATAAAAAAGATGGCTCTGTTGATAAGGAGAAAGTAAAGCAAGCGGATGTTTATGCGTTAATTACCCCGTCCAAGCAACGTGCTTATGCGATGAATAAAGCCTATACCCAAATTGTCAGAACGCAGAGTTTTATTCATGGCCGCGATGTCAATATTACGCCTGCAATTAACGTTCATAAGACGATCGATGAATCAGTTGCACCATTAGAGCCAGAGCATCGAGTAGAAGGGTGGGATATTCGTTTAGATTGGTCAGATAAAGTTATAAATTAAAAAATAGTCCTATAATTCATTATTGTTTTGTGTCGCTTAAATTGACTTTTAATTAATGGAAACTCAGCTTTGTAAAGGGCTATTTTATTTAACATCTAGCCGTTTTATAAGAGTTAAGCGTAATTTATAGCGGGCTTTTCAATAATTTTTATAATGTTTTTTTTGATCTGTTATCGAATCTCAATGCGTATAAAACTAAAAATAACCAGATAAAATAATTTAGCTTAATGACCACCTTGTTGGTTGAATAGTGTTCGATATAAGGCTTTTATTTGAGTTATTGTGTTAGCTATTCAAACAGTTGTTTGGAGTTTGAGCTCTAAAATAGTACTTGGAAAATCAGCCTAGCTGATCTATCTTCTCTTTACAAAATGTGTTTTTTTTGGTATTTTTACACCACTTTTTTGATTGGTAAGACCAATTTACCTCTTGGTTTTTTAGAAGATTTACAAAGAAAGTTTAATCACTTTTTAGTTTTATCTAACTCTAGGCCAATAAAACTATAGGTTAAGCTGTTAGTTATGACATTGTCAGGTATCCAAAAGCCAGTTAAGCAAGCAAAATTGTCGGATGTAATTTTACGACAATTAGAAGCCTTGATTCTTGAAGGTAGCTTGCAAGCAGGTGAAAAATTACCACCTGAACGAGAGTTAGCAAAACAATTTGATGTTTCTCGACCCTCATTACGCGAAGCTATTCAAAAGTTAGAAGCTAAAGGCTTAGTAAATCGTCGCCAAGGTGGTGGCACATTTGTTAGTGACCAAATTTTATCAGGCTTGTCTGATCCGTTATTTGAGTTAATGTCGAAAAGTAAAGAGTCGCAATTTGATCTCTTAGAGTTTCGTCATGGTATTGAAGGTATGTCGTCATATTATGCGGCGATGCGAGGCACGGAAAATGATTTTGCTGAAATACAGAAAAAGCATGACGGTATCGGCAATGCCCAGTTAGAAAATGATTTACGTTTAGAGGCTGAAGCTATATTCGACTTTTATCTTGCTATATGTGCGGCGTCACACAATGCGGTCACCCTGCACTTAGCGCGAAGTATGTCGAGTTTGTTGATTGATAATATTGAGCAAAATCTTACTGTTTTAGCTAAGCGCCCAGATATATTTACGCAAATGGCTGAATTTAGAAAACGCTTGTTAGACGCAATTATTAGTGGTCAGCCACAAAAAGCTTGGGGGGCAAGCCACCGTCACCTCGCTTTTATAGAAGAAGTGCTACTAAAAATGTCACAAGAAGATAGTCGCATGGAAAGATCAATGCGCAGAATGCAACGTAGTGAATATTAATAGCTATTACGTTGCAAAATAAAATTTAGAAAATAACTGTTTAACGTTAATCAAAGCATGTAAATATGCAAAAGTTGACTATCTTTAAACACAGAAATTTAACTTATAGCTATCATAATTTAAGATGTTGAAGTTTAGTGTGAGTGCAAAATTATAGATACAAGGCATTCGTTTGCAGCAATGGTTCGCTATTGCAACAATGAGTAACGCCGTAGTGCTAGTTTTGAAACGCAATAAACCTGCATATAGAGTAATGATGACTATATATACTTACTAACTATTGGAAACTAAGTAATTATGTCTGAGCTCCCAAAAATTGATTTAGATTCATTGGAAACCCAAGAGTGGTTGGAATCTATGGATTCTATTCTGGAAAATGAAGGTCCAGATCGTGCACATTTCATTTTAGAAAAACTTATTGACCGCGCTCGTCGCAGTGGCACACATTTACCTTTTGAAGCAAAAACAGCTTATGTAAATACCATACCTCCTGGGCAAGAGCCTAATATGCCAGGTGATCAAACGATTGAAGCACGCATTCGTGCAGCTATTCGTTGGAACGCTTTAGTACTGGTACTTCGTGCGTCGAAAAAAGATTTAGACTTAGGTGGACATATAGGCAGTTTTGCTTCTTCTGCGATGTTATACGATGTCGGTTTTAATCACTTCTTCAGAGCGGCTTCTGAAAAAGACGGTGGTGACTTTATTTTCGCACAAGGACATATCTCTCCAGGTATTTATGCGCGTGCCTTCATGGAAGGTCGTTTAACTGAATCTCAAATGGATAACTTTCGTCAAGAATGTGATGGTAAAGGGTTATCTTCTTATCCTCACCCTCATTTGATGAAAGATTTCTGGCAGTTCCCAACTGTTTCTATGGGGCTAGGTCCATTACAAGCAATTTATACTGCGCGTTTCCTTAAATATTTAACCGATCGTGGTATCAAAGATTGTTCAGCGCAACGCGTTTACTGTTATTTAGGTGATGGCGAGACCGATGAGCCAGAATCATTAGGTGCTATTGGTTTAGCTTCGCGTGAAGGTTTAGATAACTTAACATTTGTTATTAACTGTAACCTACAGCGTTTAGATGGCCCTGTTCGTGGTAATGGCAAAATTATTCAAGAGCTTGAAGGTACTTTCCGTGGCGCTGGCTGGGAAGTCGTTAAAGTTATTTGGGGTTCTTACTGGGATGCCCTTATTGCCCGTGACACTTCAGGTAAACTTTTACAACTTATGGAAGAAACGGTTGACGGTGAATACCAAAACTGTAAAGCCAAGGGTGGTAAATATACCCGTGAGAACTTTTTCAATAAATACCCTGAGACAGCGGCATTGGTTGCCAATATGTCTGATGAAGATATTTATCGTTTGAATCGTGGTGGCCATGATCCGGTTAAAGTTTACGCCGCTTATAAAAAAGCGATAGAAACTAAAGGTCGTCCAACTGTCATTCTAGCAAAAACAGTAAAAGGTTTTGGTTTAGGTGCCTCAGGCGAAGCATTGAATGTTGCTCATAACGTGAAGAAAATGGATGTTGAGTCTATTAAGCTTTACCGTGATCGTTTCAATATGCCGATCAATGATGATGAAATTGCTGATTTGCCTTTCTATCGATTCCCTGAAGACAGCGAAGAGTTCAAGTACATGAAAGCGCGTCGTGAAGCGTTAGGGGGTTCTTTACCTGCTCGTCGTGTACAAGCAGATGAAACGTTAGAAATCCCATCTCTTAAAGTCTTTGACGCAATATTGAAAGGCTCTGGTGATCGTGAAGTTTCTTCAACAATGACCTTTGTTCGTGTATTGAATGCACTATTAAAAGATAAAAAAATAGGCAAGCGTATCGTGCCTATTATCCCTGATGAAGCGCGTACTTTTGGTATGGAAGGTTTATTCCGCCAAGTGGGTATTTACGCAAACGAAGGGCAAAAATACATTCCTCAAGATGCTGACCAAGTTGCTTATTATCGTGAAGATAAAAAAGGTCAGGTTTTACAAGAAGGTATTAATGAATTAGGTGCTATGGCGTCTTGGGTTGCAGCGGGTACGTCTTACTCTACTTGTAATGCGACAACAATCCCATTTTACATCTACTACTCTATGTTTGGTTTCCAACGTGTTGGTGACTTAGCTTGGGCAGCGGGTGATAGCCAAGCAAAAGGCTTTTTACTAGGCGCTACTGCCGGTCGAACAACCTTGAATGGTGAAGGTTTACAACATCAAGATGGTCACTCACATGTGCAAGCAGGTTTGATCCCTAATTGTGTGACGTACGATCCTACTTATGGTTATGAAATATCGGTTATTGTGCGTGAAGGTTTACGTCGCATGTATGAAGAAAATGAAAATATTTTCTTTTACTTAACCTTAATGAACGAAAACTATAAACATCCGGCGATGCCTGAAAATAAAAATGTTGAAGAGCAAATAATTAAAGGTATTTACAAGCTTGAAACGGTAGCAGCGAAGAAAGCTTCGAAAAAACCAAAAGTTAACGTGCAGTTGATGGGCTCAGGCACTATCTTGGAAAAGGTACGTGAAGCGGCACAAATTTTAAGTGCTGATTACGGTATTTCAAGTGATGTTTACTCAGTAACTTCATTCAATGAATTAGCCCGTGACGGTCAAGATGTTGCACGCTGGAATATGCTTCACCCAGAAAGTAAGCAAAAACAAGCGTACATCTCTAATGTTATTACCAAAGAAAATGGTCCTGCAATTGCAGCAACTGATTATATTAAAAACTATTCAGAGCAAGTGCGTGCCTACATAGACACCGAATACCGCTGTTTAGGTACCGATGGTTTTGGTCGCAGTGACAGTCGCGCTAATTTACGTACTCACTTTGAAGTGAATGCTGCTTATATTGTTGTTGCGGCGTTATTTGAGTTAGCTAACCGTGGTGATGTTGAGCGTTCAGTAGTTACTGAAGCGATTAAACGCTTTGATATCGACACTGAAAAACTTAACCCACTTTACGCATAAGCAGACTAGGAGATTTAATATGTCAGATAGTCAAAAAATTCTAGTCCCTGATGTTGGTGGCGACGAAGTAGAAATTATTGAAATTTGTTTTGCTGTTGGCGATTCAATCGAAGCAGACGAAGGAATTGTTACCGTTGAAACTGATAAAGCATCAATGGATATCCCGGCACCATTTGCTGGAAAGTTATCAGCATTATTGGTCAGTGTTGGCGATAAAATTAAAGAAGGTGATGTGATTGCTGAAATGACATCATCGCAAGCAGCACCTGAAACGGCTGAAACTACAGACGAAGCGCCAGCAGAAGCTGTAGAAGAAAAGGTTGCAGAAGTTGAGTCAACTCCTGCACCTGCTGAGGCTCCTGCTAAGGCGGCGGTATCAGCACAAAGTGAAATTATTGATATTGCAGTTCCTGATATTGGTGAAGACGGTGAAGTTGAAATTATCGACGTTTTAGTGAGTGTTGGTGATGTTATTGAAGTTGAAGATGGTTTAATCACCTTAGAAACAGATAAAGCGACAATGGACGTGCCTTCGTCACATGCGGGTACCGTTAAAGAAGTATTGGTTAGCGTTGGTGGCAAAGTAAAGCAGGGCGCTATTGTAATTAAGCTTGAAACATCAAGTGGCTCACCAGTTGAAGTCGCTGCTCCTGCTCCTGTTGCTGAAGAAGTTGCTGAAGCACCGAAAGCTAAACCCGCACCACAAAAGGCTGCTCCTGTTCCGCATCACCCACAAGCGGGTAAAGTGGCTTCATCGGGCAGTATCTATACTTCGCCATCGATTCGCCGTATTGCACGTGAATATGGTGTTGATTTAACCTTAGTTAAAGGAACGGGCAGAAAAAGTCGTATTTTAAAAGAAGACGTACAGTCTTACGTGAAATACGAACTGTCTCGACCTAAAGCTAATGCGGGTAGCTCTGTTGCTGCGGGTGAGGGTGGATTACAGGTCGTCAGTGCTAAGGCTATTGATTTCTCGAAATTTGGCGAAATTGAAACGAAAGCACTTACGCGTATTCAAAAAATATCAGGTCCATTTCTTCATCGTAATTGGGTAACTATTCCACATGTTACTCAATTTGATGAAGCTGATATCACTAATGTTGAAGCATTTCGTAAAGAACAAAATGTTATTTGTGAAAAGAAAAAGCTAGGTTTTAAGATCACGCCATTAGTCTTTATTTTAAAAGCGGTTGCTGATGCTTTACGTGAATTCCCTGCGTTTAACTCAAGTTTGAGTGAAGACGGAGAAAGCTTAATTCTCAAGAAATACATTCACATCGGTGTTGCTGTTGATACGCCTAATGGTTTAGTTGTCCCGGTAGTACGTGATGTCGACCAAAAAGGTATTCATCAACTCTCTCGTGAACTTCTAGAAATTAGCATGAAAGCACGAGATGGCAAATTGAAAGCGACCGATATGCAAGGTGGATGTTTTACTATTTCTAGTCTTGGTGGTATTGGTGGTACAGCATTCACGCCGATTGTTAATGCTCCTGAAGTGGCAATTTTAGGTGTTTCAAAATCAGAAATAAAACCTAAGTGGAATGGTAAGGATTTTGAGCCTAAACTTATGTTGCCATTATCAATGTCGTACGACCATCGTGTTATTGACGGTGCATTAGCCGCGCGCTTTACGGTACACTTAGCAAGTGTAATGTCTGATATTCGTCAATTGATCTTATAATTGATAGAGTCTTTGACGCTAAGATAAAAGTGAGCAGGCAGAAGTGCCTCTCACTTTTTACTACTTTGGTCAAAGAAGGTGCGATTAAAGATGGTACTTTGGTAGGAGTTTAAGTAAAATTCCGCCCAGTAAAGTATAAATAATATTATATTTGTGGCTTTCCATATTGGCAAAGCGATAAATGACAAAACAACAAGTTAATTGAGGTAAACATGAGTAACGAAATTAAAACTCAAGTAGTAGTATTAGGTTCAGGCCCTGGTGGTTATTCAGCGGCATTCCGTGCTGCAGATTTAGGTTTAGATGTAGTCTTAATTGAAAGCCGAAAAACATTAGGTGGTGTTTGTTTAAATGTGGGTTGTATCCCATCAAAAGCATTACTTCATGTTGCTAAAGTTATTGATGATGCAGCTGCAATGGCTTCACACGGGGTTACTTTTGGTAAGCCTGAAATTAATTTAGATAAAATTCGTGACTGGAAAGATAGCGTAGTCTCTCAACTTACTGGCGGCTTAGGTGGAATGTCTAAAGCGCGTAAAGTGACTACAGTTTATGGTTACGGCAAGTTCACTTCAGATAAAACGATTGAAGTTGAAGGCAATGACGGCGAGAAAACGACGGTTACTTTTGATAATGCTATTATCGCCGCTGGTTCTTCTGTTATCGATTTACCTTTTATTCCAAATGATGACCCACGCGTTATTGATTCAACAGGCGCTTTAGAACTTCATGACATTCCTGATGAAATGTTAGTATTGGGTGGTGGTATTATCGGTCTAGAAATGGGTACGGTATACAGAGCTTTAGGCGCTAATGTTTCAGTGGTTGAATTTGCTGATCAATTAGTACCAGCTGCAGATAAAGACATTGTTAAAATTTATACTAATTTCAACAAGAAAAACTTCAACATTATGTTATCTACTAAAGTGGTTGCAGTTGAAGCTAAAGTTGACGGTTTGTATGTGACTTTTGAAGGTAAAAAAGCACCAGCAGAACCGGTACGTTACGACAAGATTTTAGTGGCTGTTGGCCGTAAGCCAAATGGTCATTTAGTTGCTGCTGACAAAGCAGGTGTTAACGTTGATGAACGTGGTTTTATCAATGTAACGAATGAACTACGTACTAACGTTCCACATATTTTTGCTATTGGTGATGTTGTTGGTCAACCTATGCTTGCACATAAAGCGGTTCATGAAGCGCATTGTGCAGCAGAAGTTATCTCAGGTAAAAAACATACCTTTGAACCACGTTGTATCCCTTCTGTTGCTTACACTGATCCTGAAATGGCTTGGACTGGCGTAACAGAGACTGAAGCTAAAGAGCAAGGTTTAAACATTGAAGTCGCTAACTTCCCTTGGGCGGCTTCTGGTCGTGCTATCGCTTCTGGCCGTACTGAAGGTAAAACTAAGTTAATCTTTGAAAAAGAAACGGGCCGTATTCTTGGTGGTGCCATTGTTGGTATCAACGCAGGCGAAATGTTGGGCGAAATTTGTTTAGCCGTTGAAATGGGTGCTGATGCAGAAGACATAGGCTTAACCATTCATGCTCATCCAACATTAAATGAATCTATTGGCTTAGCAGCTGAAATTTTTGAAGGTTCAATTACTGATTTACCTAATGCAAAAGCGGTAAAGAAAAAGAAATAATCATTGTTTTTAAGTAAACGATAAACTTGCATTTATGCTGAAATGCCATTCACTATTGATAGTGAATGGCATTTTTTATGGGCTATTTTTTTAGTTAGCGCTTAATCTTTACTGAACTAAGTACCTAAGCCCCAATTCACCAACGCTATTTAGTGAGAGTCAGCGATATACCTTTTAACCTTCGTTTTTTGATCATTATTATCAGTCATCTTTTTTTCAATGACCCACCTCGTTATTAGTTTGGATCGACCTGAATTATAAATATGGCAAGTTTACTGGCAATTTTGTAAATAATTTGTAAAGATATAGGTAAATGATTTTTATCGTATCATCGATAATGACAACTACCGCTAATCAACAAGTCGCTAGGATGCAGTAATGAAAAAAATAATAATCACTATTCTATTGCTCAGCGTGACCTTCTTAAGTCATGCAGAAAAACAAACGTTAACCTACAAGGAGTTTGGTCACTTACCTATAATTCAAGAACCTACCGTATCACCAGATGGTAAACATATTGCTGGAATATTTAACAGTGAAGATGGTCCGTCGGTTGTGATGAGTGACTTTGGCTCAAATAGCATTATAAAACTTGTTAGCCTTAAAAAGTCTAAAGACAGAATAGACTCGGTTATGTGGGCAAATAATGAACGTTTGTTGGTATCATCGAGTTACTCTAAAAAGCAATGGGGTGATAGATTTCGAGTTAATCGATTATTTTCGGTTAACATTGACGGCAGTAAGTTGGTTGAATTAAATCGTGCAGCAAATCTTCGCAGTTTAACGGGTGCAGAAATCGCTATGTATGATTTAAACAGCTCTCAACAAGTTGTTTCGTTATTAAAAGCAGAAAAAGAATTTGTATTATTGCAGATGTACTCTCCTAAAGATAAAGGACAATCTGTCTATAAAGTTAATATTTATGAAAATAAATTTGAAAAGTTATTCGTTAATAAATATGACGTTTATAGTTGGGTTGCCAATAAAGCGGGTGATGTCGTATTGGGTGTAGGGTCTGACGATTATGACAGTACGATTACGAATATATGGTACAGAAAAGACAATAATGATGAGTGGAAGTTATTACACTCTAAAAAGGCGTTCGAAGGTGAAACTTTTTCTCCTATCTTAGTTAGTGATGATAAGGCGATTGTTATCTCTGATCACAAGTTACACAGAGACGCACTTTGGCAATATGATATTAAGTCGGGAGCCTACGATAAGCTATTATATGCTAATGATAACTATGATGTAGAAGGTGCTATTTTTAATGCGGATAGAAATGAAGTTATTGGTGCTATTTATTTCGAGCACTACCGTAAGAATCATTTTTTTACTGATGCTGACACTGAAATCTATAACATTGTAAAAAATAGTTTCAAGCAATACCAAGCCAGTATTTATAGTATGAGCAAAGATAAAAAGAAAATTTTAGTAGCTGCTCAGCGAGATAATTCACCCCCTAAGTTTTTTTGGTTAGATTTAGCTAAAAAATCAGGTGGTTTTTGGATCAGTCAATACCCCTATTTAGAAGGCAAGTCGCTGGCTAGTGTTCAACCGTTTCAATTTGAAGCATCTGATGGTATGTCATTGCACGGGTATTTAACGTTGCCAACAACGCCAATGAGTAATAATAAAAAACCACCCTTGATTATTCACCCTCATGGCGGTCCACAATCAAGAGATTACCAATACTTTAGTCCGTTTGTGCAATACTTTGCCAGTAAAGGTTATGCCGTACTGCAAGTTAACTTTCGTGGCTCCACTGGCTTTAGTAACGCTTATCAAACCGCTGGTTACCAACAGTGGGGAAAACGTATGCAAGATGATATTTATGAGGCGATAGACTGGTTAGCTGAGACCGAACTGGTTGATACTAATAATAGCTGTATTGTTGGTGCTAGCTACGGCGGTTATGTGGCATTAACGGCTGCATTTCAAAGGCCCAAGCAATTTAAATGTATTGCCAGTATCGCTGGGATTGGTGACTTACTTGAGTTAGCAAAAGATGAATACAGATACGAATCTAAACGACCTTTTATTGATAAAACCATTGGTAACCCAACGGACGATAAAATTATTGCCAGTCTTAAAGCGACTTCTGCAATTAACTATCTTAAACAGATCAAAGCACCGATATTATTGATTCATGGTAAACATGATACTCAGGTAAGGTTTAGCCAATCTGACGATTTTTATGATGCGGCTAAAGACGCTGATTTAGATATCGATTTTGTTGAGTTTGCTAATGGTACACATTATCTCGATGAAAATGAAAATCGCATAGAAGCATTTAAGGTGGTGGGTGAATTCTTAGAAAAGCACTTGTAAATGCTTGACTAACTTCATATAAAAACCAGCATTTTTGCTGGTTTTTATGTTTAGGAACCGTGAACTGTCTCAGCACCATCGCCATACCTTGGCAGCTATATTGTCTCAGCATTAGTACATTTTTGGTTGTCGATGGTAGAGTACAGCTGCTTTATACTATAAATTATTATTTGAAAAGGACTTATGATGCGTTTATTTACTTTAGCTATTACTTGTTTTGCTCTATCTGCTTGTACCAACATTGTTTCTGAAAACGGAGCTTCACAATGGGATTTTGATCACAATATTCAGTTTGAACAAACAAAACTCTCTGACAATAAATATCACTTAGTGGTTAACCCTAAGTCTGATACTCATTTTGATAAGCTGGCTACTTTTATGATGAGACAGTCTTACGAGATTTGTGGCACTTATGGTTTTACCATTGAAGTGTTAAAAGGTATTGAAAAGTTTGATGACAGAAAATCGTTTCCAAATTTAATTATGCCTTCGTTATCTGCTAATATTGAATGCGCTAGTCAGTAGAAGCATTTCTGTTCAATGTAAACTTCTCTCATGTGCTCACTTAATTACATACCCAGTTAAGTGAGGATAGTCCTTGCATGGCTGTGCCATTTTTAATAACTAGAAGATTAAAATAAAAAAGGATTACTTATTTTAGTTGATAGTAAGTTTTACCTCACTCAACCAAAATAAATAACCCTTATATTTCTAAGTCTATTTTAATGTATCGCTTAAAATAGAGTCCCTTATTAAGGACTCTATATCGGTGATTACATTACTGTAATAGGTACTGCTTGAGCAGTATACTTAGTCGTCATCTCATGCGTAGGAGGAGCAAATCGAGTTAAGTCGATACCCTCTACTGCTGACTTGTACTCTTCGATTGTTGGGAAACGACCAAGCATTGTTGAAAGTACAACTAACGGTGTAGAGCCAAGTAACGATTCGCCTTTTTTCTCAGCAGTATCTGCTACAACACGACCTTGGAATAAACGTGTTGATGTTGCAATAACCGTGTCACCAGGTTCAGCTTTTTCTTGGTTACCCATACATAAGTTACAGCCTGGGCGTTCAAGGTACATGATGTTTTCGTACTTAGTACGCGCAGCATTTTTAGGTACAGCATCGTCAAATTCGAAGCCTGAATATTTTTGTAAAATCTCCCAATCGCCTTCAGCTTTAAGCTCATCAACAATATTGTAAGTTGGTGGTGCAACAACTAATGGAGCTTTAAATTCTATCTTGTTACCTTGTGCTTCCATATTACGGAACATTTGAGCGATAATTTGCATATCACCTTTGTGAACCATACAAGAACCAACAAAACCTAGGTCAACTGATTTATCAGCGTAGTATGAAACAGGGCGAATAACATCATGAGTGTAACGTTTAGAAGCATCGTCGTTGTTTACATCTGGATCAGCAATCATTGGCTGGTCGATAATATCTAAATCAATTACTACTTCCGCGTAGTATTTAGCATTTTCATCTGGTGCTAATGCTGGCGTAGTGCCTGATTTTATTCCTTCGATACGTTGGTCAGCTAAGGCGATTAAACCGTTAAGTGTTTTCGCTTCGTTTTCCATACCCTTGTTGATCATTATCTGGATACGGCTCTTAGCAAGCTCAAGTGATTGAATTAGTGTTTCATCTTCAGAAATACAGATTGAGGCTTTTGCCTTCATTTCTGCAGACCAATCAGTAAAGGTAAATGCTTGGTCAGCTAATAATGTACCGATATGCACTTCAATGATACGACCTTGGAAGACATTTTCGCCATCAAATTGCTTAAGCATTTGCGCTTGAGTAGAATGAACTACATCACGGAAATCCATGTGGCCTTGCATCTTGCCTTTAAAAGTAACTTTTACAGACTCAGGGATTGGCATAGCCGATTCACCTGTGGCAAGTGCGATTGCTACTGTACCCGAGTCAGCACCAAAGGCTACACCTTTAGACATACGAGTATGCGAGTCACCACCAATGATGATTGCGCGATCGTCTACGGTAATATCATTTAATACTTTATGAATAACATCAGTCATTGCATGGTAAACGCCTTTCGGGTCACGTGCAGTAATAAGACCGAACTTGTTCATGAATGCCATTAATTTAGGAATGTTAGCTTTAGCTTTGCTATCCCAAACTGACGCTGTATGACAACCTGATTGGTATGCACCGTCTACTAGTGGAGAAATAGTAGATGCTGCCATCGCTTCAAGCTCTTGACATGTCATAGGACCTGTTGTGTCTTGAGAGCCAACAATGTTAACTTTAACGCGAACATCTGAGCCTGCATGTAATGGTGTGTTTGATGTTACACCAACAGCATTGTTATTAAATATTTTTTCAACGGCGGTTAAACCTTGACCTTCATGAGAAATTTCTTTTGAAGTGGCATATACAGGTGGTGTTGCTACGCCAAGTGTTTCAGCTGCGAACGTTTGTAATTTCTTACCAAATGTTACCGCGTAAGAACCGCCAGCTTTCATGAATTCTACTTTCTGTGGTGTAAAGGCTGAAGATATATCCGCAAGCTCTTTGTCACCGTTGTATAATTTTTTCGCTTTGGTATCGATAGTTAATACGGTACCAGTCGCTACAGAATAAGCTTCCTCTAAAACTGCATCACCATTTGCATCAACAACGGCGTTGCCACTTGCATCGACTTTCTTAACCCAGTTTTTAAGGTCAAGACCAATACCGCCAGTTACATCAACGGTTGTTAAGAAGATTGGAGAAATACCATTAGTACCCGCAACTATAGGCGCAATGTTAATAAACGGTACGTATGGACTTGCTTGTTTACCTGCCAATAGTGCAACGTTGTTAACACCCGACATACGAGATGAACCAACACCCATAGTGCCTTTTTCAGCGATAAGCATGACTTTCGCTTTAGGGTACTTAACTTGTAATGCTTTAATTTCTGCTTGAGCTTCTGGAGTGCTCATGCATTGGCCATGTAATTCACGGTCAGCACGTGAATGTGCTTGATGACCTGGAGATAATAAATCAGTTGAGATATCACCTTCACCGGCAATATAAGTGACTATTTCAACTTTTGCTTCAACTTCAGGTAACTTAGTGAAGAATTCAGCTTGAGCGTAGCTTTCTAAAATATCTTTCGCCAGTGCGTTGCCTGCTTTAAATGCAGCTTCAAGACGTGCTGTATCAGCGTCATATAAAAATACTTGAGTTTTTAAAACTTCTGCTGCTGGTTTTGCTACTGCTGCGTCATCAGATAATGCTAAATCAAGAAGTACTTCAATTGAAGGGCCGCCTTTCATATGAGATAACAATTCAAAAGCGAACGTTGGGGTAATTTCTGCGACAACTGACTGAGCTAGAATAATTTCTTTTAAAAATTCAGCTTTTACACCTGCAGCACTGGTTGTGCCTGGTAAAGTGTTATAAATGAAAAAGTTAAGTGAATCTTCGCGATGCTCATTTGCAGAATCTTTAATTTGAGCAATGATTTCTGATAATAGATCAGCAGAATCAATGGGTAGAGGAGCTAATCCTAGCTCATTCTTACGATTTTCAATTTCTTTAATGTACTCTAAATATAGACTCATTTAAAACTCTCTCTAGTTCTAATGGGCTAATAACATTATCATCATTAGCAAGGAAAAATTTTGCTTATAGTTTACCTGATTTTTGAGCTACTACGAATCATTTGATTAAATAAGTACTATTCACCGCAGTGATAACTAATAGAAAGTCTAGTTGTAGTAGTTATGTTGGTATTGTTGTGCGTTGATAATATTGTAAAAGTGAGGTGAATTTCACTCTCAGTCGAAAGGTTTACTTTGCGATATACTCACAACTGCTCATATTATAACCTAAGTATAGATTGGGCATGGTCATTTATCGATGCTTTTTAGCTGCTACGGTTGGTTAATCTTTTATTAATGACCTAACTTTTTAAGGACATTTTTCATATGCCTTTTAAAGTTTTTCTCATCTTTTGATAAACCACAGTTAAATTGTGATGTCGTTTTGCCTTGAAGGCCAATAACTGATAAATCTTCAGTTAACGTACAAGTACCGTTATCACCTTTTTTGACACTAAAGCCATTCCCCACCTGACTAGCTGTTGAGCCAATCTTCTTCTTTTGTGTATCTTCAACAAAAGAGTGCGGAACATAACTCGGTGTACCATGCATTAACGAGCCTGTATTAGGTTTAGCGAAGTTTTGCATGGCTTGGTCGATTATTTGCTGATTAATTTTATCTTTAAGGCGAGATAAATTTTGGGAAGTTGTGTGGTGTTTTACCTCTTCAGGCTGTTGTTTTTTTAGCGGAGCAGTTATCGCTTTTATTAAAGGACTTGATGGTTTAATGTCTGTCTTTTGCTGTGCAACCTCTTTAATGGCTAATTTTTTTTGTGCTACTTTTTTCTGTTCACTATCAACGGAAATGACTTTTTCTTGTTTATTTTCAATCGGTTTATAATAGATAAAACTATTAATAGGTACTTTTTTTGGTGTTTTGGTGAAATTATCGATCGGTTTGTCTTTCGTATTACTTAACAGTAAAACAACAAGAATATGGAAAATAATAGAGAAAAGAATAGCAAACTTATAACCTTGTATTGTAAAACTCCTTGTAAATACCGTTTTATACTATCTTTTTACGTTATTGATTTTAATAAAAGCACTTATTATTAAACATTCAAGTTAACGACTTATTACTCGGCTAAATAGACCATAGATAAAAAGGTAAGTTCATCTTCTTGATGGTTTTTATAATTAAGTGGAATTTAGCCAGAGTTAAGGTTGTCCATCAACCGAAGTTAATTTATGTTGATTTTCCCTTAAAGCGCACAAGGTTTATTTACATATTGTGCACTTTACATCAATAACAGATTTAACTAAGGATAATGACTACTGAGTTGGGCTGTTAATTAAGCTTACTGTCCTGCCAAAACTTAGTGCCTTTTATTGTTGCCTGCAGGGCTAAGCCATTTTCAGTAAAAGTGTAGACAGTTACATCACCGTAATACATTTCTCCTTCAACTGAACCGCCTTTATCACCCGCTTTTGCAGCGGCATCAACATTACCACCAAAGCTCCAACCTTGATTAACAAAATCATTCATTGCTTGTGCCGTATGAAATACCATAACAATACGGTAATCTTTAACACCAAGACCAAGGCCTATACCACCTTCAGCCATATTCATATAAGTATATTTAGCTGAATTATTACTTTTAACAACACCATAGCCTGTACCAGCTGCCATAAATATTAAATTGATATTAGCATTCGAAAAGACAGCATAACCTGCCGCTGAATTAATTTGGCTGCGGGTATCTGGTTTATTAGCAAAAAGTTGGTTAAGCACCGTATCTTTCATAGTTATAATTTCTTGCTGTTGTTCTGCTTTACTACCATCTCCCATTGAAGCACAAGCAACCAAGGTTAAGCTAAGCATTAAAGAGAACAATTTTTTAATTGAGAACATCGTTTTTTTCCTTTTGTAATTGATTATCTACAGTTTAGAGCAGTGTTAACTTTTTTATAAGTCAATTTAATCAATAGTAGCTATTTGTTTTAGTGTCATTGAAAGGTTTGTTACCAACTCGCTTTTTTGTCACTTTCGTATAAGCGCCAAACAAAGCCAATACCGACGCTGTAAGTAATGTCTTCTTCATAAAGAGGACTATTCTGGTTGGCTGCTCCTTGATGAAATTGTGCTGAGCCAGTGATAAATGCGCGGATATTTTTTCGTATGGGTAATGACAGACCCATAGAAAGTTCGGCGCCCAAATAGCCTCCTTTGGCATTATATTGTTGGCGATTGCTATTGGCGAATTTGCGATCAACTTGATAAAAGTAATCTTGTAATTTTTCAGTCGCAAAAGTTAAGCTAAAAGCGATATTTAAGCCTACTTCTTTAAAAATTGCACCACGCTGTTGGTATGAAATGGTTGGCTCTATAACAAAACCACGATCGTCGATGCGATCAAAATCAGTAGAAAATACCGCTCTTGCTTGCAAGCGAGCTTTGAGTCTTGCATCTCCACCTTGTGAAAATTTATAGTCTTTAACGCGATAAATTAATTGTGGGCCTATTTCAAATAAGAAGTCTAATTCAGGCATACCAGCTCGAGATGTATTGTCATCACTGTCGGCAGAGAATGCACCGCCAAAGGAGAGGTCTAATTCAAAATCACTTGTTTCAACAACAACTGCACGCATGCCATCACCACCTCCAACCCGAAATACATCGCCCCGATAAACGACATAGGGCGCGGCTAATGCAATAAAATTTCGCTCGCTTGATGCTGGGTAATTAGCGACTTCTATAGCGCCACCACCAAGTCCAAACTCCCATAAAGGCTGACTTTCGTTGATGTTCTCAAAGCCAGTTAGCCCGCGAACAGGGGACTCGTCTTTGTCATTAGCAATAACGGGCGATACGAAGATAACAGCAGTAAAAATCGCTAAAAAATACAGTTTTATAAAAGACATTCAATAACCTTGTTAGAAAAATTTTTTTTATATATTAATCGTAAACCATAGTGCGCGGTGATTAAAACTATTTTAATTATTTTAGTGGTAGGTGTTTAATGTTGATACTGAAAAAAAATGTTCGTTCGATAGATAGCGTTTCTGTGGCGACTTAATAAATAATTCAAAATATTTTTTACGGATAAAATTCTTATACTTGCTAGTAATCATAACTCGTTACAATTGAATGTTTAATAACCCTCAAAAGCTATTTGTATCTTACTTGCCGATCCGGATAAAATGACATTAATTATAATTATAAAACAACGGACCGTTATGCACCTCAATTCACTAGCAACTTCATTATTATTATCACTATTCTTAGTCACAGTGTTAAGCGCTTGTAATGAAGAAAAAGTAGCAGACAAAGAAAAGAAAGTTTATCAGGTGCCCGTAGAAACTACTCTTGTTGACAATAGAACTATCACTAATACTTATCGAACAACTGCTGTGCTTGAAGCAAAAGCAGAAAGCAAAGTCACCAATAAAGTCACAGGCATGATTAACAAGATATTAGTTGAAGAGGGAATGTCGGTTACCAAAGGACAAATTTTAGCTGAAATTGATTCTGAAAATTATTTATTAGAACTTGAACGTACCACTATAGATGTCGACTCTGCGGTTGCCGAATTTAACCGCAGTAGACCAATAGATGGTGAACAACTGATATCGGTTAAAGATCTAGAGAAGCTTGAGTTTTTAGTGAAAACAAGAAAAAACCAACAAAAAGTGGCGGCGATACAAGTACGTGATTCAAAGGTAAGAGCGCCAATATCAGGTGTTATTGCTTCAAGAATGGTGAAAGAAGGCAATATGACCGCTAATGTTGGTGGTGAAATGTTTACCATTGTTGCGCTCGATACCTTACAAGGGGTTGTTTATTTACCCGAATCTGAAATGAATAATGTTCATGTTGGTCAACAAGCGTATTTAAACTTTCCGGCAAATGCAAAAGAAGTTCCTGCAACGGTTGGCTTAATCTCACCAATCATTGATACCGAGTCGGGGACTTTTAAAGTGACCTTAAAAGTTAATAACGATAACCATGTCTTAAAACCAGGGATGTTTGCCAAAGTGTCACTAACACTTGATGTTCATGATAACGCGCAAATTGTGCCACAAAATGCCTTGCTTGTTACCGACACTGAAACCAGCTTATTCGTTATTCAAGATAATAAAGCTAAGAAAGTTACAGTGGTTACTGGTTTTGAACAAGATGGTTTTGTTGAAATATTAACGCCACTAAATGCCCTTGAACCGGTAGTGATTGTCGGTCAGCAAGGTTTGAAAATTGATAGTGCTGTAAAAATAATAGGTAAAGAAAAAATCCAAAAGAAGAACGTTGAACTAACTACTGATAATAATGCCGTTAAGGAAAATGCTGATAATCAAGCAACACAAGACTAATAAGTTGTGAACTGGCTTTTACCTAATCATTAAATCTAAAGGAATTATTATTCATGAGTATTGTTAGTACTGTGGTTAAACGCCCGGTAACAGTAGCGATGTTTACCCTCGCTGTGATGTTATTTGGCATGGTGGGGTTTTCTCGACTCTCTGTTGCCTTGTTGCCCGATCTTTCTTATCCAACGTTAACCGTAAGAACCGATAACGCCGGCGCCGCACCTGCTGAAATAGAACAATTGATCAGTAAACCCATTGAAGAGTCAGTTGGTGTTGTTAAAGGGATACGCAAGGTTCATTCTATCTCAAAAGCTGGACAGTCCGATGTTGTTATTGAGTTTGAATGGGGCGTGGCGATGAACTTTGCGACGCAGAATGTCCGTGAAAAGCTTGACATAATTGCATTGCCAAAAGATGTTAATAAACCCATTATTTTACGTTTTAACCCCGCACTAGACCCCATTATACGTTTAGGGCTGTCCACTGAAAATAAGCATCCTCGGGCATTAAAAAAGATACGTACTTTTGCTGAGCAAGAAATAAAACGACAGCTGGAAACTATTTCAGGTGTTGCCGCTGTGCAGCTTGGTGGCGGTTTACAGCAAGAAATACAGGTTGTATTTGATCAAGAAAAAGCTGCGCGCCGAGGTATAACAGCACAAAGTATTGTTGCACGTATCCAAAGTGAAAATATTAATATGTCGGCAGGTCGTGTTTACGATGGTCAGCAAGAGTATTTAGTTCGAACAGTGAACCAATTCGTCTCACTCGAGCAACTTGGCAATATGATTGTTAAGCAAGCCGATGGCAAAACTATTTATCTTAAAGACATAGCACAAGTTATTGATGGCGAAAAAGAACGCACCGATATTACTCGTATCAATAATAATGAAGCGATAGAACTGGCCATTTATAAAGAAGGCGATGCTAATACGGTAACCGTAGCAAAAGCGGTAAATAAAAAATTAGCCGAGCTTGAAGAAACTTTACCCGAAGCACTGACTTTTACGGTTATTTATGACCAATCTGAATTTATTGTCAATGCGGTAGACGAAGTGAAAAGTGCGGCTATTATTGGCGGATTACTTGCCATGTTGATTTTATATTTATTCTTGGGTAATTTTTTCAATACGATTATTATTTCACTAGCGATACCTATTTCAATTATCGCGACCTTTAATTTAATGTTTGCTAATGATATTAGTCTTAATATTATGTCGTTAGGGGGCATTGCCTTAGCGGTTGGCTTATTAGTTGATAATGCGATTGTCGTGCTAGAAAATATTGCGCGCTATCGCGAAAAAGGCGCCAGTATTATTGAAGCGGCAATAAAGGGTACCGATGAAGTCTCGGGCGCTGTTATTGCTTCTACACTGACCACTTTAGCGGTGTTTTTTCCTTTAGCTTTTGTGACCGGTTTTGCCGGGCAATTATTCAGTGACCAAGCGATGACGGTGACTTTTGCGTTACTCGCCTCTTTAATCGTGGCGCTAACCTTAATTCCTATGCTGGCATCACGTCAATTTAGCCAAAATAAAGGAATGCCTACAAATGACAATAATGATGACTCATTAGAAAAACAAACCGATAAAGTGCCGCTAACTAGAAGAAAGAAAGTCGTTAATATCGTCGTGCACATTTTGGCCTTTCCGCTTTTATTGGTTTTTAATTACTTACCTTTATTATTAACCAAAACTTTGTTATTGATTACTAATTTAATCACTAAGGTCGTCAGCTTTATTTTTAAACCGGCACATAAAGCTTTTAGTTATTATTTTGAAAAACTAGCGTCAGCCTACAGTCGGTTATTAAAAGTCGCCTTGCAAAATAGAGCTATTTTAGTGGCACTTAGTTTAGTGTTTGCGCTTGCTGTCAGCAGTTTATTACCAAAAATTGCGGTTGAACTTGTTCCTGAAGTGGCAAAGTCGGAATTTACTATCGAGTTAACCTTGCCACAAGGAACGCCCATAGATGTTACTGATCAACGGCTAAAAGACCTTGCTGCGACTATTGCCGAAGATAAACGAGTCAAGCACAGCTATTCGTTAGCAGGTAGCGGTAGCTTAATGATGAGCTCAGCCAGTAAAGGCGGTGAAAACTGGGGACAACTGTTAGTGGCACTTTACAGCAGTGATGATCTTGAATCAGTTAAAGCTGTGGTTCGCGCGAAAGTTGCTCAAATGGCTGATGTCACCGCTGAAATAGCGCAAACAGAAATGTTTACAACAGAGCGTCCTTTGCAAATTATTTTGTCAGGATACGACCTGGTGGCTTTGAAAAAATACAGCGACCAATTAATGCAAACAATGTCGATGGATAATCAGTTTATTGACCTAAACAATAGTTTACGCGCCGGTCAACCTGAGTTAAAAATCAGCTTTGATAATGAGCGCTTAGCAAGTTTAGGGTTAAAAGCGTCTGATATAGCCGATCAGTTAGTCACTAAAATTGCTGGCTCGGTGGCGAGTAAATACAACTTACAAGACCGACAAGTTGATATCCTAGTGCGCGCCGATGAAAACGCGAGAAATTCAGCACAAGCTATTCGTCAATTAACGGTTAACTCGCAGCAGGCCAAATCATTACCACTAGCCGCCGTTGCCGATATTACCGAAAGTATTGGCCCTAATGAAATCAACCGTATTGACCAAAGTCGTGTTGCTATTATTTCCGCATCACTGGCTTATGGCGACTTATCTGCAGCGGCCGCCAAAGCCGAAAATCTAGTGAAAGAACTCTATTTACCTTTTAATATTAAAGCACGAGTCGCAGGGCAAAATGAAGAAATGGAAAGCTCTTTTTCTTCCTTAATGATGGCGTTAGCGTTAGCGGTATTCCTTGTTTATTTAGTGATGGCTTCACAATTTGAGTCGTTATTAAATCCATTTATTATTTTATTCTCTATTCCATTAGCCGTGTTAGGTTCGGTATTAGGCTTATATGTTACTGGGACCAATATCAGCGTTATCGTACTCATAGGTATTATTATGCTAACGGGTATTGTGGTGAATAATGCCATTGTTTTAGTCGATAGAATTAATCAGTTACGTCATCAAGGTGTTGATAAACTTGCTGCTATTATGGAAGCGAGTCGTTCACGTTTTCGCCCGATTATTATGACATCTTTAACCACTATTTTAGGTTTAGCGCCGTTGGCATTTAGCAGTGGAGAAGGCTCTGAATTAAGAGCACCTCTTGCCATTACGGTAATGAGCGGCTTACTGGTTGCAACAATGCTAACGTTACTTTTAATTCCTGTTTTGTATAGCTTGTTTGACCGAAAAAACTATATTGTCGAAAGCGATGAACTTGACAATGATGGTTTTGAAAGCCAGCAAGCTAATAGCGCATCCTCTAATAATGTAGCCGAGGCGTAAGATGACAAATTCAACGTCTAAAAAGAAAACAGCTAAGCAAAGCATTTTTGACTTACCAGTAACTGTTTGGTTAACCGCTTTAGCGATAAGGCGGCCTGTTACCACGGCTATGTTGATGTTGTCGCTTTTTGTTACTGGGCTTGTCGCCAGTAAATTATTGCCACAAGAAAGCTGGCCATCACTGAATATTCCGATGGCTTTTATTAGTGTGCCGTATAACGGCGCCACACCTGAAGAAGTTGAACGCTTAATTACCCGGCCGATAGAAGAAGCCGTTTCGACTTTAGGCGGTATTACTGAAATGCAGTCAAGAAGTCGGGCCAACGGTGCTTCTATTCAGGTAATGATGGATCTTAGTAGTGATCTCGATAGTAAAATATTAGAGGTACGAGAAAAAGTCGATATGGTGCGCCATCTTTTACCTGAAGACGTGCAAAGCGTAATGGTACAAAAGTTCTCTACTGAAGATCTACCCATCATGAGCTTGGTGTTATCGGGTAATAAAGACCTCTCCACCGCTTATGACTTTATCGATAAAAAACTGAAAAACCCGCTAGAAAGGCTTCAAGGTGTTGGTAAAGTCGAAATGCGTGGCGTTGTTCAACCCCATATAGAAATTCATTTAGACAGTATTAAGCTCGCGATGAATCGTGTTGATCAAGCAAAGTTATTGCAAGATTTACGTGACAGTAATTTTTTAGTGAAGTCAGGCTCTATTCTCAATGGAGGTAGAAAGTTCAGAGTTTCTCCTGACGGTGAATATCATAGTTTAGACGACATTAAAAACTTTCAAGTTAAAGTGGGTGTTCGGTTAAGTGAAGTAGCGACAGTGAGTTTAACCGCTCCTCCTAAGAATAGCGAAATTAGAACAGATAGAAAGAAGTCAGTTGGCTTAGAAGTCTTTAAAGAGTCTGATGCTAATGTTGTCGAGGTGACAAATAACATTGTTGCTTTAATTGAAGTGCTTCGCCAAGAAGATGACTTTAAAGCGATTACCATTGGAATTAAAGATAACAGCGGCGAAGAAATTCAAGAATCATTAGGTGATTTGTTAAAGGCGGGCGCCTTAGGTATTGTCTTGTCTTTTATTGTTTTATTTATATTTTTGCGCAATAGCCACATTACTTTTATTGTTGTTGCTTCTGTGCCTATTTCGTTAAGTTTTGCCTTAGCTGGCATGTATTTTATGGGCTACACCTTAAACATGCTCTCACTGGCGGGGCTTTTTATTGCCGTTGGTTTACTGATTGATAACTCCGTCGTTATTTGTGAGAGTATCCTTCAACAACAAGATAAAGCCTTAACCTCAATAGACAAAATTCTTCATGGTGTTGATAATGTCAGTATTGCCATTATCAGTGGCACACTCACCACCACCATTGTATTTATGCCTTTGCTGATGGGTGAAAAAAACTTTATTACCATCTTAGTTGAGCAAATAGCCGTGGCGATTTGTTTACCTTTATTGGCATCATTAATTATTTCAAAAACCGCCATTCCATTAATGCTTAGTCGTGTTAACAAAAAGGCCTTGTCGTCAGTTGTTACCCAAGGAAAATTAGATCGCTGGTATCGTCCTAATTTAACAAGAATACTGACTCACCCTAAAACAACCGGGGTTTTCATTTTATTACTTTGCATTAGTGGTGTGTTAACCAAGCAAATGGTCAATATTAATGGCGAAAAGGGTAAGACTGTCAAAGAAATCAATATTGTCTATCATATCCAAGGGCAACAAAAGTTAGCTGATGTCAGTAAATTAGTCGATGAGATGGAGCAGTACTTATACGATAATCAACAAGCCTTCGAGTTTACACAAGTCAATAGCCGGATTTGGTCAGATTTTGCCATGTCTCGCATAAAACTTAACGATGGTTATTCAAAAACACTTTATGATTTAAAAGCAGAGATTAAAAAAGGTTTCCCCGATACGGCCATTGCAGAACCATCATTTGACTGGTCAGAACAAAAAGAAAATTTGGTCAAACTTACTTTAAACGGCAGCTCAACCAAGCGTTTAATACAATTGAGCGAATCTGTGATCAGTCAGTTAAGTAATGTTGAAGGTTTTGCTGAAGTTGGCATCGATAACGAAGATAAAAACATGGAGTTAGTACTGCGTATCGACCGAGAAAAAGTGTCACGTTTAGGTTTAAACACCCAAGATATCGCTAGTCGTATTTCAAGTGCACTGCGTGGGACTAACTTGCGTTCGTTTCGTGATGCTAAGCTAGGTGAAGTTGATATTCGCTTGGTCTATCACGCTGAACAGGCTGTGCCGCTCGAACGTATTAAAGAGTTACCTATTTATGAGAGTAACGGCAGAGTTATTACCTTACAGCAACTCGTTGTTTTTGACACACAACCGATAATGCAACAAATTACGCGCTCAAACAGAAGAACTACCTTAGGAATTTCTATTAATTTAGCTGACTTAAGCCGTGTTGAAGCCTCGATGAAAATTAAAGAAGTGATGGAGAATATTGTTTTTCCTTCGGGTTATGATTGGAACTTAGGACGCCAATTTGCGCAAGACGAAAAAGCAGCAAAAGACATGATGATGAACATGATGCTTGCCTTAGCGCTTATTTTTATTGTTATGGCAGCGCTGTTTGAATCACTATTAATGCCAATCGCTATCTTGTCTTCGATTGGTTTAGCTTTTATTGGTGTTTACTGGACCTTTGCTATTTTAGGCATGGGGTTGGGTGAAACAGGCCTGATCGGTATGTTGATTTTAATGGGTATAGTGGTGAATAACGGTATTGTCCTCATAGATCAAATCAACAAGTTAAAAGTAGACACTGAGAATATAATGACGCCGATTATCGACGCTTGTGTTAGCCGTATTCGGCCAATATTTATGACAGTTGCAACAACTATTATTGGTATGGTGCCGTTAGCATTAGCATCAAGTGATAGCCAAGCTTACCCGATGGCGGTTGCCATTATTGGAGGTTTGTTGTTTTCAACCTTTACCAGTTTGTTTTTGGTACCGTTTTGTTATTTGATGCTGGTTAAATTGGGCGAACGGTCAAGCAAGCGTTTTTCTATCGCCAAAGCCTTTGCCGATAAAAAAATTCCATTATAGTTTATCACTCGTATCGTTTCATCGAGGGGGATAAGAGTAAATGTTAACTCCCCCTTGTGCGATAAATATTCTATAATAAAGATATCAAAAAATTTCCGAGTTATCCCATGGAATACGAATTTATAAACGACCCTACTACTCGCTATGCGAAAGCAAAGTTCTCTTTTGAACATGAAGTTTTTGGCCCTTGGCTTGAAGTTGAAGTAGGTAACGATCCACAAAAATTAACCGCGTTGTTAACGCTCATCGATAAAGCCGAGCACGCAAGTGCACAAGAGCAGGAGATTGTTGGCAGTGAGTATACGGTTAGAATCATTGAAAAAGATGTTTCGATTGCCGCTAACGCGAGCTTAAATGGTATTGAAGCTTTACCTGAAGCACTCAGTGCTGATGATATAGACTTTGACGATCAAGAGTCAGCAAGTTGTGGGCTAGAAGACTTTCGCGAATTATTATTGTCTTGGGCAAGATTCACCACACGTTAACTCACTCGGTTAACCTCAAGTCAGTCATTCGTTATTGATAGATGAATAACGTTTTCATCCTATTTACGCTTTTATTATTTATAGCTTTTCTGATAACAATGACTTTTGGCACTGTTGTCTGACGCCACTTTTTTTTATTCTTTTACAAACTTTGTAGGAGAATAAAATGCCGATAACACGTAAAACCCCTTTCGAACTTTCTAAGCTGACTATTGATAGATCTCCGCAAACTAAAGCTGCGGGGCTATCAGGTAACTATACTAGTATCTTGATTGTTACGTTACTCAGCACAAGTTTATATTTTGTCGGTCAGACACTGTTTTTTCCAACAAGTGCTGCTGAAATTATTAATCACCTTGAAACTGATAACAAACGAGTAAATGAGTCAGTTAACGTCGATATTAAACAACACTCTCCTACCACCCATAATGTAAATACAGCAGAACCCATAAATAACAGCGTACTTGATGCGAGCGGCCATGTGGTTGCGAGGCGCATAGCTACAGTATCTTCTCGTGTAACGGGTAAGCTAAACCGCTTAAATATTGAGGAAGGACAAAGGGTAAGTAAATCAGAAATACTCGCCGAGCTTGATGATAAGCAAGCATCGATTTCATACCAACTTGCTTTAGCGGAATTATCGGCAAAGCAAGCGGTTTTTGACGAGTTTACTTTACTTTTTAAACAGCAAAATCAGCGGTTTAAGCGTAATAAGACGCTGGCCAGCAAAAAGCTGATCAGTGAACAATTACTTGAAGACAGTGCCTTTAAAAATGCACAACTCGCCATCCAAATACGAAATAAAAAAGCCATGGTTGACTCCGCAAAGCAACGAGTTGAATTGGCGCAGTATCAGTTAAATCAGCATAAAATTCGCGCGCCATTTGATGGTGTCGTGATCAGTAAAAATGCCCAAGTGGGTGAGCTTATTTCAGCGGGATCTTCTGGTGGTGGTTTTATTCGTACCGGTGTCGGCACTATTGTTGATATGAGCTCGTTAGAAATTGAAGTTGAAGTAGGTGAGAGCTATATCAATCGTGTTTATCCTGGACAAAAAGTATTCGCTAGATTAGATGCATACCCGCAATGGAGTATTAGCAGTGAAGTCGTTGCTGTTATACCTACTGCAGATCGTCAAAAAGCGAGCATTAAAGTCAGGGTGAAATTGTTAACAGCAGATCCTCGGATTTTACCTGATATGGGGGTGAAGGTTAGCTTTATGAAAAACGATCAACACTCGTTAGATGTTTTCCCTAGTAGCTCAAATAATCACGTAGATATAGCCGCACTTTAATGAAAGCCTCTCTGCAGATTTTAGGAAAAAATGATGAAAAATAGCTATAACATTACATTAAAAAATATTAACAAAAGTTACCAGAAAGGTAAAAACACGGTAGTCGTTCACCATGATTTTAACTTAACGATTAAATCAGGTGAGTTTGTCGCATTAATGGGACCATCAGGTTTAGGAAAAAGCACCTTGTTGCATTTAATGGGCGGCCTTGATCAACCGACATCAGGTGAAGTGATTATTGGTACACAGCGTATTGATCATTTAAAGCAAGCGGCATTAACCCAATGGCGCGCTGAAAACATTGGTTTTGTTTTTCAGTCACATCATTTATTACCGGTGTTAAGCGCGCAGGGTAATGTTGAACTGCCACTCGCGTTAACCTCGTTAAATAAAAAGCAACGACAAGAGCATGCTAGTTATGCGCTAGAGCTCGTTGGCATGAGTGAGCGTGCTAGTCATTTCCCCAAAGAGTTATCTGGTGGGCAAGAGCAGAGAGTTGCTATTGCACGCGCTATTGTCAGTGACCCGCATATATTATTATGTGATGAGCCAACGGGAAATTTAGACCGAAAAACAGCCAATGAAATTCTGGCATTACTTGACCAACTTAATCGCGATTTTGGTAAAACCATTGTTATGGTTACACATGATAAAAAAGCAGCTGACTACGCAAGTAGAGTGATTAATTTAGAGTCTTATATTGGCGAAGCACATAACTGTCATATGAGGGAAAGCAGATGAACCTACTGATATTAGTTTGGCGGAACAGCTTTCGTAAAAAAGTACGTTTTTGGTTAACCTGTACTTCTGTCATGGTGGCTTTTTTCTTATTGACGACCTTGTCTGGAGTGGATCAGGCGCTTACGGCTAATGTAAGCAGTAGTAATCAATACCGTTTAATGACCAGTCATAAAATATCAATGACACAATCTCTCCCCATTAACACTCAACAAAAGATTGCGGCATTACCGGGCGTAAAACAAGTGAGTTATGCATCTTGGTTTGGTGGGTACTTTCAAAATGAAAAAAATCAACTACCCGTAACTGCGGTTGACCATCATCATTATTTCAATTTATTTGATGAATATATAATCCCTAGTGAGCAACTAGCGCAATGGAAAAAAACGCGCACAGGTATTGTTATTGGTCAGGGACTTGCTGATAAATATGGTTGGAAAATCGGTGATACCGTGCCATTAAGCTCTTCTATTTGGATGAATAAAAGTGGTTCATTTAATTGGTCGTTTACCGTTTCTGCCATTTACCAAACAGCTCAGCATTCATCTGCTGATAATAAAGTGTTTTTCCAACATGCTTATTTTGATAAAGGCCGTGCTTATGCTAATAATTCTTTGGGGTGGTTATCGACTGAAATAACTGAAAATGTCAACGTAGATGACGTTATTGTTGCTATCGATTTATTGTTCTCACATACCAACAATCCAACCCGTACCACGACTGAACAGGTTTTTATTAAAGAACAAGCACAACAGTTTGTTGATATGGCTATGGTCATTAACCTTGTAGTTATTGCGGTATTCTCTACTTTATTACTGATTGTTTGCAATACCATGATCCAAACTATTCGTGAGCGTAATAATGAAAGCGCAATGATGAAAGCTTTAGGGTTTTCAGCGACACGTTTAATTCAAGGTGTTTACCTAGAGGCTTTGTTATTAATTGGCTTAGGCGCTTTGTCGGGCAGCATTCTTGCCTCTTTATCTCTAGCATTGGTCGGCCAGAGTTTTAATGATTTTTTACCGGGTATATCGATTGCGCCAAGTCATTATATAACCGTATTTGCCTGGGTAAATATTGCTGCCGCTTTTTGCACTGTATTTCCGGCGGTAGCGATTAAACAACTTGTTATCAGCAAAACGTTAGGAGACAAGGCATGAATATTTCATTAAAGGCGCAGCATTCATGGTTTATCAATATAAAACAAGCACAAGCGTTAACGGTTATTAATTTTAAAAGTTTCCCGCAGCGTATTATTGCTTCTATGGTGAGTATATTAAGCATTGCTTGTGTTGCTGGCGTTATTTTAAGTGTTCTGGCAATGACTGAGGGAATGATGAAAACACTGGAACGTACTGGTTTAGATAATACCGTATTAGTGATGCGCGCGGGAGCCTCTTCAGAATTGCAAAGTGTGATGTTTCCAGTAGAAGTTAATATTTTAGCGAATAATCAAAAAATTATTAAAGATGAACAAGGGCTGGCGCAAGTATCGGCTGAAATGTTTGTTAATGCTGAAGTGACTTATATTTCTAATCTAGATACCGTAGATCAAGAAACAGAAACGAAAAGTTTAGCGTTGCGAGGTATCAGCAAATCGACTCAACAATTTCGCCCTAATTTTCGTTTAGTCAAAGGTGAAATGTTCGCTACGGGTGTGCGTCAGCTAATTGTTGGTCAGGCAATAACGCGTAGAATGCCAGAGTTAATTGTTGGCAAAGTTATCACCTTAGGTGGAGCAGCGTGGACAGTCAGCGGGATTTTTTCTGATGGTAATAGTGTTTTTGAATCAGAATTGTGGGCTGATATTGGCATGGTACAGAGTGATTATCGTCGAGGAAATACGCTACAGTCTATCCGCTTAGCATTAAAAGATATTAGCGATTTACCACAATTAGAAAAAGAGTGGCAGGACGACCCTAGGTTAAACATTCGAGTGTTAACAGAAAAACAATTCTTTGCTGATCAAGCCAGTAACTTAACACGCTTAATTCGTTGGTTAGGTTTTCCTATTGCTATTGTTATGGCGTTAGGCGCAATAGTGGCTGCACTTAATACCATGTATGCCACCATAGCAAGTCGCTCTAAGGAAATAGCTACGCATAAAGCGATAGGTTTTAGTCCTTTTGCAATTTCAATGTCGATTCTTTGTGAAGCCTTGCTCATTGCTTTTGTTGGTGGGGTGTTAGGCATACTACCTTTATATTTTGTCTTTGATGGCTGGACGGCTGCCACGCAAAATGCCAGTAATTTGAGTCAAATGATGTTCAATTTTGATATTACGGTTTTGTTGATGATTAAAACAATGTCGTTAGCGTTATTTATTGGTTTATTAGGTGGGATATTACCAGTAATAAAGGCGATGCGTTTACCTGTTACCGAAGCTTTACGTGACTAATCCCCCCTTAGGCACACATTAGTGGTGTTGATGATTAATGTGCTTTGTATCGGTGCTGATACCTTCTTCTTCGGCCAAAAGTCATTTTTTTTATAAGCAAACCATGACTTTTGGCACCTTTGTTTTAGCTTGTGAAACGTTATTATTTAAAATAAGTAAATAGTTAATCACTCAACGACAAGGCAGCCCGTATGTTAAATAAACTCAGTGCTTTATTACAATTTCTCCCGCTTTCACTTTTTTCAATGATTGGTTTTTGGCAAACCGAAACATCCAATGAAAGCTGGTTATTGGCTTTTAAAATAGCTGCATTGGTGGGAATTTGTCAGTTAGTGTTAATCAGTAAACTTAAAATAGTGATGAGCCGTTTAATACTATCAGCGAATATTTATTTGATTTTAGGTGGTTTAGCGGCATTTTTTCAACAATGGTGGTATTTATCGTTTTATAGCATGTTGCAAGAGTCGGCCATTTTTATTGTGATGATTGTTGTTGGTATTACCACCATGCTCTTTTCAAATCATGGTTTTGTTGGGATCAATAAAACACAGATTAAAGAAACTAAAGATCGGATAAACATTAATAAAAAATCAGCTTACTTATTTATCGCCGTACTGATATCGCTCGTTCTATCTTGGTTGTTTAAAGGTAATATCGTACTCTCTGTTATCGCACCTATTGTGATTCTCGCACTCTTTCAACGTTACCTTGTTCATCTTCATAACCAACAATATTCTTATAATGTCCTTTAACCTTTAGGTGCCAGAAGTCATGTTTTACTGCTGTGAAAATGATGACTTTTGGCACCTGTTTAACAAAAGCTTTAGCTTTACACTGATCATGAATTAATAAACAAATTTACTTATCCTCTTTCAATTTATATAAATAAAGGAATCATTATGATTTTTAAAAAATTAATCTCTTTGTCAGTAACCAGTTTAGCGCTTTCTGTAATAAGTGCATTATCGATGATTTTATTATTAAGCCAGCATGCCGTTGCCGCTGACTTAACGGTCAATATCAGTGATATTGAGCAAGGGAAAGGCCACCTTTTAATCGCTTTATATGCCTCAGAAGAAGATTATAAGACAGATAAAGCTAGTTTTTATGCAAAAGTTAAAGCTCAAAATGGTAAGGAAATCGCTATTTTTGAAAATGTACCTGATGGCGACTATGCGATAAAAATGTATCAAGACGAAAACGACAATAACAAAATGGATTTTAATATGATGGGGATCCCAAAAGAAGGCTATGGCTTTAGTAATAATGTCGGCATGTTTGGTGCGCCGAAATATAAAGAAGCTAAATTTATGGTGAAAGAAAACACAGCAATTACGATTGATTTGTTTTAAAATCATATGATTATGAAGTTTTAAATGTGCATGTTAACGGTTTAGACTGCACATTTTATCTAGGTATTTATTTATGTTGAAGTCACCATTACCAGAGCACTTACGCAAAGACTGGCTACTACATTTTTCTGGCTTTATTACTTGGTCAGTTATTTGCTATTTGTCTTTAGTCAATCTTGATTTTGGTCAGACGTTTGTATTGAAATTGTTGGCATTTATTATTTTTTATCTTTCATTTGCATGGATTGTTTTTTCTGATAAAAGGGCAGAGTCGAAGATAAATAAACGACTACTGGTGGTTGAAGTAGTTACGGTATTATTGTTAATTTCATCAGATATTTATAATGTTGCCGCTATTTTGTTAGTGTTGATTGCGACGCAGTTACCATCAATGTTTACCCGAAAAAAAGCATTGTTGTTGATGTTTTTTATTACAGTCGCTCATTTTACTATTGTTTATGATGGCAGTTTTATTTCTGGATTTTTTCAGGTCATTATCTATTTTATGCTACAAGTTTTTGGTTTCTCTGCCATAGAAACAATCTTGCGTGAAGCAAAAGCTAAAGAAGAATTAGCGGCTATTAATCAAGAGTTGTTAGCAACACGATTTATGCTGAAAGCTTCATCGAAAAAGCAAGAAAGATTACGAATATCTCGAGACTTACATGATGCTATTGGTCATCAGCTAACGGCGTTGTCTTTGAATTTAGAGGTCGCTAAACATAAAGTTTCCGAAGAATTTAAACCCTTACTGCAAGAAAACTTACAACTGGCTAAAACACTGCTAAGCAACGTTCGACAAGTGGTAAAAGAAATGCGTGAAGAAGAACAAATAGATCTTGTTTCGTCGCTTGAAAACCTCATTAATCAATTGCCTAATTGTCAGTTAACTGTGAAATCATCCATTGATATTAATTCACTGCAACTAAAGCAACAGCTGATGTTTTGTTTACAAGAAGGTGTGAGTAATGCGCTTCGACATGGCAAAGCGAACCTATTTACTTTAGCCTGTGAAAAAATGGGCAATAGCTTAGTCATTAACTTGTCTGACAATGGCACGGTTACCAACAAGAATAACGAAAACTTTGGCAGTGGTTTAGCTGGCATGAATGAACGATTGATTGATTTTTCTGGCAAGGTAGATCTTATTGTAAATGACAGTGGTTTCACCTTAAAAATACAAGTAGAGGATTGTTATGATTAATGTTGCGCTTGTTGATGACCAACAGTTAGTTCGACAGGGAATTGCAGGGTTACTTTCGTTAAGTGACGATATAAGTATTATTTGGCAGGCCGAAAACGGCGAACACGCTCAACAAATGTTGGCCAGTGAATCAACGCCTGATGTGTTGTTACTCGACATTAGAATGCCAAAAGTGAATGGTATTGAGTTAGTTAAAATTCTAAGAAGCCAAGGCAGTACCTTGCCTATTTTAATGTTAACAACTTTTGATGATAGCGAACTGTTTATGCAAAGCTTACAAGCAGGTGCTAATGGTTTTTTACTTAAAGATGTTTCCTTAGATAAACTCGTTAATGGCGTTAAAACACTGGCCAATGGTGGTTTTGTGGCTGAGCCCGTGGTGATGAAACAATTAAATAAAGGCTTGAATGAATCTAAAGTTATTGAAGCCTTGTCTGAAAAAGAACAACAGATTTTAAAGTTGGTGGCGGGTGGTTTCTCTAATAAAGAAATTGCTAGTAGTATTTTTCTTGCTGAGGGCACAATTAAAAATCATGTATCAACAATATTATCAAAACTTAATACCCGAGACAGAACACGGGCGGTATTGATTGCACTTAACCAAGGGCTTATTTGACAAACTTATTTAAGGTAGCTTCAAGGGTTAATCAGCTTTTACATCGAATGATTCGCTGTCTTCAAGATAATCTTGATAGTTGTCTTCATCAATGTCGAGTAAGGTGAAAATCATCTCTTGCACATAAGGCCAGTCAGCAGAGTCTCGACAGTGCTTATGATTGTGTACTAGGTTTTCTGCCAGTTTTAATATTGCATAGTAAACTTCTTGACCACGTGGATTATTCATTTTGAGAAAATCACGGTCGTGATGTATTAAAATTAATTCGCAAATATCTTTAGGTAATCGCCAAGAAGAGGCAACGTAATAGCCAATGGTTGCGTGGTTTACACCATAAGCTTGGTCTTCAGTGATGGGGAGTGTTTTATCTGGGGTGCTGTAAGCAAGTTGGTAAGTATCGTTGTAGTCACTATACTTCATTGCCATAATGGGAATGCCGCAATCATGAAATAAACCAAGAGAAAAGAGCTTATCTTTTGAGGTTTTTTCTTTAATCGTTTTGCCAATATGAACACAAGTGTTGGCAATATGTGTGGCACTGTCCCAAAACTCTTCTAAAGCGATACTACAATCTTGTTGGTCAAAACTACGTTTAATCAAGGTGTTGGTTACTAATGAGTTTATTCCCTGCAAACCGATATAACGTACTGATTTGTGAATGTCAGATATTGAGCGCGACAATCCATAAAGGGGCGAGTTAATGGTTTTCAGAATAATTGAAGCTACACCGACATCTTGTGAAATAATATCGGCTAACGCATTTACGTCTGGCTCGTCTTCGGCCATTATTTTTTGTAGTTTAATTAATAAACTTGGCTGAGCCGGAATAGAAAATCCACGGCGGATATCAGCGAGTACTTTATCATCAACTTCTAGCATAAGAATTTACTGTTTTATTAATCAATTAAGTATTATCACGGCTATTTTTATTATTCTACTATCGCTGAAGTTGGCGGTATTTACAACTTAATGACTGACAATTTTGTTGCTTTGCCTCTTTGTCAGTGTTTGATGTTTATCACTTGTTAAATATTTGAAAATATTGAATAGTAGCGCTATGTTCACTTAAAATAATAATTATCATGCTATCAATTCTTTCAATATTACCAGAAGTTAAAGTAAGCACTCGCTTAATTCGTATCTTAAAATCTCTTAGTATCACGACTGTCTTTTACTCGGTAATTGCCAGTAGCACTACTATCGTTGATTTGCCGTCTTGGCAACATACGGTGCTGCCAGGTTCACCTTCTTTGCGCGGAAGTGCTGTTATCGATAATTCATTGTGGGTTAGTGGTAGTAATAAGACTGTTTTTGTTAGTCAAGATGGAGGTAAAACTTGGTTGGATAAATCAGTAGATAGCCCTATAAAAACAGGTTTTCGCGATATTGCCTTATTCGATAAGCATACCGCTATTGTTATGGGGGTTGGCAGTGGAGAACAATCTGTACTTTACAAAACCATTGATGGTGGCGATAGCTGGCAGTTACTTTATCAAAATGAAGATAAAGATGGCTTTTTTGACTCCATCGCTTTTTGGGATGGTGATAATGGTTTGTTGATGGGAGATCCTGTCGATGGCTTTTATGTTATAAAAAAAACCAGTGATGGTGGCAAAACGTGGCGCCGTATCGAGCAGAGTAACATCCCGAAATTTGTTGAAAAAGAAGCCGCTTTTGCGGCCAGTGGTAATACCTTAATTGTTGGTGACAAAGGTAAAGCTTGGCTTACTACGGGTGGATTTTCAGCATCAGTTTATAGCAGCGTCGATTTTGGTGAAACATGGCAACGTGATCGTGTGCCACTGTACTCTAAAACACAAACCGCCGGCGGTTATGGTTTAGCATTAAATGCCAAGCAACAACTTTTTGTTGTTGGCGGAGACTATGAACAGCGTCCTGCAAGTTACCCTAATATGGCAACTTTTACCGATAACCAATGGCAGTCAGTCAATGCTGGGCAATATGGCTTGCGCTCAGCAATGAGTTGTCAGGGAAATATTTGTCTTGCTACAGGAAAAACCAGTAGTGATATTTCGCTTAACGCAGGAAAAACGTGGCAAGTACTAGCAAACCCACAAGGTAAAAAAGACGATAAAGGCTTCTATACCCTTGCGAGCGATAAGATGATGTTTTTGGCGGCAGGCGCGGATGGTAAAGTTGGCGTTTATTCATTTAGACAAAAGTAATATTTCATACTTGCTTATCAACATAGGCTGCAAGTGATAATCAAACTAAACTTTATCGTTAAAGCGTTACGCTAGTCGATAAAGTTTAGTGTTTTCTGACAATTAACTCTGTTTAGCGGTTGAATCACGGACAATCAACCTTGGTGTGTAATGATGAACACTATCCATTGAAAGGCCGGTTTGTTGCGGGTTATATATTGCGCTAAGATTTAACTCAATGAGCAATTAGCTATGTTTACCGGTTGAATTACGGACAATCAACCTTGGTGTGTAATGATGAACACTGTCCGTTGAAAGGCCGGTTTGTTGTGGGTTATATATTGCGCTAAGATTTAACTCAATGAGCAATTATCAATGAGCTATGTTTAGCGGTTGAATCACGGACAATCAATCTTGGTGTGTAATGATGAACACTATTTTGAGGGGTTTGTTTACGCGATTTTGCAATCAATAAGTTGGCTGCATCTTCAGCGATTTTTTGGTTCGGCTGATTTGCTGTCGTTAAACGTGGCCATGTTTGGCGAGAGAAGGGCGAGTTTTCAAAACCAGCAATAGAAAGTTGATCAGGTATTGATATCCCCATTAACCGAGCGGCAAACAAAGCACCCGCCGCAATTTCATCGTTACATGAGAAAATAGCAGTTGGGCGAATATCTTCAGACATTAATTGCTTTGCGCCAAGTACGCCAGATTCAAAAGAATACTCGCCATTAATAATTAACCGCTCATCAAGTGCAATGCCATTGTCAGACAAGGCTTGTTTATAACCTCTTAAACGTTCAACAGTTGACATATGTGCTGCTTCACCGGCAATAAAACCAATGTGTTTGTGGCCTAAATCAATGAGGTGTTGAGTAATACTTACCGAAGCCGCATGGTCATTTACCATAATGCAGGGGGCTAATTCATCGGGTGCTACATCGCCAGACATTATCCGAACAACATCAACATTTAGGTCGATAATTTTTTGGACAAATTCAGGCATTTCAGAAAAAGGTGGAGTGAGCACTAAACCAGCGACTCGTGTCTTTCTAACCATGTCGGCAATTTCATCAAGTACATGTACTGATTTTGCTTGGCAAGGATGAATAAGTAATTCAAAACCTTGTTGTTTACAAGCCGCTAAAATACCATTTTGCATATCAATGACATAATATGCGTTAGGGTTATCATAGATAAAAGCAATGCTGTATGCCTTAGTACCCGCTAAGTTTCGTGCCGCTAAGTTGGGCTGATAATGTAAATCATTTACGGCTTCCATGACTTTATCTCGAGTCAATTGTCGTACAGATGATTCATTGTTCATTACTCTTGAAACGGTTTTTATCGAAACACCCGCTTGTTTGGCAACATCGTTTATTGTAGCTTTCATCGGTTAAAACAGCCTTGTGTATTATTCTTGTTATGTAACCCTACTGCAGCGCAACAGAATATTGTTTCTTTGGCACGGCGGCAACTACTTATTTTAAAATAACTCAAACCTTTATACTAATCTATAGAAATAAAGGATAAAAATTCAAATTGACAGCGCTGTCATTATCAAATATGGTACAACATTGAAGGGTTAAATTAATGCACTATAGGAATATTTATGTCAAGTCGTCAAACACTCAGTAGTTGGAAAAAGCTGACTCAGCTTGCTCAACAGAAACAATCTCAGCACATGAATGATCTGTTTGCTCAAGACAGTGAACGCTTTGACAAGTTTTCTATAGAGTTACCTAGATTACTGTTAGATTATTCAAAGAACCTCATTGATACTGAAACAATGGATACACTGTTCAATCTGGCTAGTGAATGTAAAGTCGTTGAATGGCGCGAAAAAATGTTTATTGGTGCAAAAATCAATAAAACAGAAGACCGTGCTGTTCTTCACACAGCTTTACGCCGTAAAAGCAAAGAGCCTCTCATTGTTGATGGTGAGAATGTCACCACCAGCGTTCAAGTACAGTTACAGAAAATGGAAGCTTTTGTTAATCATGTTCGTGAAGGTAAGTGGTTAGGTTATTCAGGAAAGCGTATTACTGATGTGGTTAATATTGGTGTTGGTGGTTCCAACCTTGGTCCACAGATGGTCACCGAGGCGTTAAAACACTACAGTGATAAAAGCATTAATGTTCATTATGTTTCTAATGTAGATGGCGCGCAAATCGTAGAAATACTTCGTCCGCTTGACCCAGAAAGAGTGCTATTTATTGTTTCCAGTAAAACCTTTACCACGACCGAAACTATGACAAATGCTAAAACAGCAATAAGGTGGCTTACCGCATCGTCGTTTGATGATAATGCGGTCGGTAAACACTTTGTTGCAGTAACAGCGAATAAAGAAAATGCCATGGGGTTTGGCATTAAAGAAGAAAACATCTTCGGGATGTGGGATTGGGTCGGAGGGCGCTTCTCATTATGGTCAGCAATCGGTTTAGCAATAGCGTTAGATCTGGGCTTTGATAAATTTATAGAATTGCTTGATGGCGCTAATGAAATGGACGAACACTTTCAAAGTGCACCACTAGAAAAAAATATGCCGGCAATAATGGCTTTACTCAGCGTTTGGAATACCACTTTTCTAGGAGCTAGATCTCAAGCGATCCTTCCTTACGATCAAACCTTACATATGCTCTCTGCTTATTTACAACAAGCTGAAATGGAGAGTAATGGTAAATCTGTTTCGTGGAATGGCGATGAAGTTGACTATGCCACCGTACCTTCTATATGGGGTGAACTGGGTATTAATGGTCAACATGCCTTTTATCAGTACCTGCATCAAAGTAATAATGTTGTACCAGCTGATTTTATTGGTTCGGTTGCCAGTGTTACGCCGGTGTCTGGTCATCACGAAACGTTAATGTCGAACTTTTTTGCACAGACACAAGCATTAATGACCGGCGTCAATGAAAAGCAAGTTCGTGCTGATTTAAAAGCAAAAGGACGGACAGCTGATTACATCGATAAGGTGGCTCCTCATAAAGTGCACAAAGGGAATCGTCCAACCAACACTATTCTTTTAAAACGTATAGATCCTAAGACGTTAGGCAACTTAATTGCACTCTATGAACATAAAATATTTGTGCAGGGTATTGTGCTGCAAATATGCTCTTTTGACCAATGGGGCGTTGAATTAGGTAAGGGCTTAGCAGAAAGTATTCATAAAGAGCTGCAAAGCGGTAATGTTTCGCCGAGTCATGATTGCTCTACGCTTAACTTGATGAACTATTATAATAAAGCTAAATAAGCTTTAATTTTACTTTAAAACGCTGATAAATTGTCAGCGTTTCTATTTTTGAAACAATGAAAATTAATAAAATTACCTTTTTAGACTTCATTAATGACATTAAATTATAGTATTCACTAAAGTAATTCTTTATTCATTAAACGTTACTTTAAATGAATAAAGCAGTGCTAAAAACGTATAATAATTGCTTGTGTGTACGAAAATAATACAGGGTGTTTACAAAAAAACTAAAATAAAACTCTATTGTTTACAGTTCGTTGCATTAAAGGTGCTGATTAAATCGTAATCAAGTGTAGCCAGATGGTCATTTATTGTGTAATGTTTTACCCGACCTATGACAACGCTGTCATGAATTAAAAAGACAGCGCTGTCTTTGATAGGGTTATAAAAACATAACTATTATATTTAAAAAAAACGTGTGTAAGGGAAAGTCGATGTCAATTCAAAAATTTAAAAAAGGCATGTTAGCGAGTTCAATCGCTCTAGTGCTAGCGGGCGGTGCTACACCATTCGCAATGGCTGCTGAAGAAGTTAAAGCTGCCGAGCAAGAAACTGAAGTAATTGAAGTTCGCGGTATTCGTGGTTCTTTGAAAGAAAATATCAATGCCAAACGCTTCGCTGATAGCGTTGTAGATGTTATTACTGCAGAAGATATCGGTAAATTTCCAGACAAAAACGTTGCTGAGTCGTTATCACGTATTACAGGTGTTGCTGTTAGTCGTGAGTTTGGTGAAGGTGAGAAAATTTCAATCCGTGGTGCTGGTCCAAAATATAACCGTACATTATTAAACGGTCAAACAGTGGGTTCTGCTGATTGGTTTATTCTTGATGAAGCTAACCGTAGTTTTAACTACACCATGTTGCCATCTGTAATTGTGAAAGGATTAGAGGTTCACAAATCAGCTACAGCATCAATGGATGAAGGTTCAATAGGTGGTACTGTTGTTTTAAATACACGACGTCCACTAGAAATGGATGCTAACAGTGTTAGCATTGGGTTAGAAGCACAATACTCTGATGTATCAGAAAAAACGGATCCGCTAGCTTCTGCGATGTATTCTTGGAAAAATGAAGACGAAAATTTCGGTTTTATGGTCTCTGCTGTAAAACAAGACCGTACACTTGAACGCCAAGGCTTTGAAGTTTTAGGCTGGCAAACATCACCCGATGATGACTTTATTGTTCCTGGTAATTTAGGTGCTCCACGTTTCCTTCAAGACCGTGAACGTTCAACAGTATTTGCTACGTTACAATACGCTCCAAGTGATGAATTGTTAGTTACATTTAATGCACTTCAATCTAAAATGGATGTCGATAACCAAAATGCTAACTTGCTTAATTTCCCAGCAAGAAATAGAGCGACAGCTATTGCCAATGCTACTAAAGTAAAAGATGGCGCTATTTTAGCGACATCAGATCCTTTAGGGCAAGCGTCTTATAATATGATCAACCGTGTTTCAAGCACTGAAACAGAGCAATACCATTTAGATATCGATTATGAAACAGACGATTATACTCTTAACTTTGAAATTGGTACTACAAAAGGTGAAGGCGGAACGATACGTGAAACATCTTGGGAATACAGTGCAGTAGAAGCAGGTTATGATTATGACCTAACAGGTAAGCCAACAGTTAACTTTGGTGTGGATCCTTCTGACGGTTCTGAATTTGCAGCTGGTTGGATTTGGGGTGGTGCTAAGCCCGCTGAAGATAAAGAATCATGGGTTCAGCTAGATCTTGAGGTGCCTGTTAACATAGGTGCATTCTCTACAGTTAAATTCGGTGTTAAATCAAGAGACGCTGAACGTTCACAAGATCGTGAAGTATATAGTTGGCATGCAACTCAAGCAACAGATCCTAATTCAGATTGGAATGGTACAATGCAATCTATCTTTGCTAGTTGTCCAACAATGGCTGATTGTGATTTAGATGCATTAGGTAGTGTAAATGTTGACACGGCAGCGGGTGGTAACATTGCCAATCAAATTGTACAAAATCGTTCTGTTATGGAAGCATTGGCTTTTGGTCCAGATGCTAGATATGCTAACCATGAAGGTTTAGGTGAAGTTTGGTCGGTTGAAGAAGATATAACTGCCTTATATGTTCAAGGTGATTTTTCTGGTGATGGTTTCCGCGGTAATGTAGGTCTTCGTTACGTTTCTACTGAGCAGACATCTTCAGGTTATGAATATTCAAATGATTCTTCAGGTTTACGTACTAAAAATGGTAGCTGGTTAAACCCTTCTAGTATTGAGTGGGTAAGTCAAGATAATGATTATGCTGAGTTCTTACCTAGCTTTAATATCGCTTTGGACCTTGCTGAAGATCAAATCTTACGTATTGGTGCTGCACGTGTAATGTCTCGTCAAAACTGGCAGGATATTTCAGGTAATGAATCTATGGGGGCGTTATCAACAACGGCTCAAAATACAGGTACTCGTGGTAACCCTCAATTAAGACCTACCATCGCAAACCAATTTGATATCTCTTATGAGTATTACTATGCAGACGCATCTTTATTTTCTGCAGCATACTTTGTGAAAGATCTTAATACATTACGTACTAGCACTATCGATACTCAACCTAGATTTTTTGAGAGAGAAAATCAGTTTGTTGATGTTGATTTCACTCAACCGGGTAATGGTTTTGGTGGATTATTAGACGGTGTAGAATTAAGTCTTCAGCATGACTTCGGTGGCTACGGTGCAAGTATTAACTACACTTATACAAATTCAGACGCAGATGAAGAGCGTGATGAAGCTAACCTTGGTTCTGGTTTAATTGAAGGTACATCTGAAAATTCATTGAACCTAACTGCATACTATGAAAATGATACTTTTGGTGCTCGCATCATGTATAACTATCGTAGTGCATGGTACAAAGGAATTAACTTCTCAGGTATTGAAGTTTATAACGATGACTTTGGTCAGTGGGATGCAAGTGCAAACTGGAACTTCAGTGAAAACGTAACATTTACGCTTGAAGCTGTTAACCTTGGTGATGAAGAAATCTTTGAATACAATGTTGATAAAGCACGTTTAGTATCACTATATTCGAACGGTCGTCGCTTTGTTGCTGGTGTACGTCTTAACTTCTAATTATTGAGTTAACATTGACATGACAAGTAAGTCGAGCTTAGGCTCGGCTTTTTTTTTCTAGTGAATATCTTATAAATATTACATATTTAATTTTAATCAGATTCAGAGAGTTGCATGAATTCACCAATAAAAAATATTGCGATCGTAGGCGGAGGAACAGCTGGTTGGTTAACTGCTTGTATACTTGCGAAACAATTAAATAATGCGAATGATGTAACAACAACTATTACCCTTATTGAGTCTGCTGATATACCACCTGTTGGCGTAGGTGAAGGTACAGTGCCCACCATGCGTCAGACATTGAGAATGATTGGAGTTAATGAAACTGAATTCATTCAAGAATGTGATGTTACGTTTAAGCAGTCAATTAAGTTTGTAGATTGGCTACATACGCCGAAATCAGGACATCACCACAGTTATCACCATTTATTTAATTACCCTCAAATTCCTGGCTTCGATCTCACGCCTTATTGGTTATTAAATAAAGGAAATGATAGCTATGCAAGTCATGTCAGCTTTCAAGAAACGATATGCGATTTACATTTAAGTCCAAAACGCATTACCGACAAAGAGTATGCTGGTACATTAGACTATGCTTATCACTTAGATGCAGGGAAATTTTCAAAATTCCTAGCGAAACATGGTTGTAAAAATTTAGGCATTAATCATCGAATATTGACTATTGAGGAGGTTGTTTTATTCCCTGACGGAAGTATCGAAAAACTAAGAGCAAAAGATAGTCAAACAGTAGATGCAGACTTTTTTGTTGATTGCTCAGGTTTCTCTAGTCGTTTAATGGGGCAAGCATTAAAGGTTAGTTTTGTCAGTAAAGCTCATCAGTTACTTGTTGATAATGCGCTTGCTATGCAAGTTCCGTATGCTGATGAAGAAAAAGAAATTCCACCTTATACCATTTCAACAGCTCATGAAGCTGGTTGGACATGGGATATAGGGCTTTCGAAAAGAAGAGGTGTCGGTTATGTTTATTCTTCAAATCACACATCCCATGATAGAGCAGAAGAAATTTTAAGAAATTATATCGGTGATGAGTCTGCTGATTTATCAGCCAGACGCATACCTATGGAAGTAGGGTACCGAGAAAAATTTTGGCACAAAAACTGTGTAGCGATAGGTCTTTCTGCAGGTTTTGTTGAGCCTTTAGAAGCAACGGCATTACTTATTGTAGAAGCTACAGCCAAGTTACTCGCCGAGAAACTCCCAACAACTACCCATGGAATGGTCTATGCTGAAAAATCATTTAATGATATTAGTCGGACAGCATGGGATAAAGTCATCGATTTTATTAAATTACATTACTTTTTAAGTAAACGACGCGATAACGAGTTTTGGTTAGATAATGTTAACCCCAAAACAGCACCTGATAGTTTATTAGAAAAGCTGGAATATTGGCGATTTAACTTACCCACCCAATCAGATTTTTCGAGTAAATATGAAGTGTTTCAATTAGAGAATTACCAGTACGTACTTTATGGTATGGATTTTATGACAGATCTTAGCCAAATAAGTGAACGTTATCCTCATATTGACCAAGCAAACAAAGCTATAAATAGAATTAAACAACATGCTTTGCAAGCCCAGAAAAGCTTAACGTCGCATCGAGATATTATTAATAAAATAAAAAAATATGGCATAAGCAAAATATAAGGTATTTTTTTGCTTATACCTCAACAGAAATTTAAGAGGATTTAACAATGACAACAATAAATATGATTCCACTAGATTCCGTTAAACATAAAAACTTACGTATAAATGTTGACCGTAACTATGCACACGTTAGTAATCAAAATATGACGCCTTTACTCGCTTCTGAGTTTATACCCGCATCAACAAATTTCCCTATTATTTTTGTTAAACAACAAGAAACAGGAAAATTCAAAAGTGTTGGTTTGTTAGGTCTTGATGCCGAAGAAAACTTAGTTTTTGCTAATAATAAAGTGCGTAGCAACTATATTCCCGTAAATATTAGGCGTTATCCTTTTGCTGCAGGTGGAAAAGTAGTGGATGAAAGTGAAATGATCTTATGTATCGATGAGAACAGTGCACTTTTGAATGAAAAAGAAGGTGTTCAAATTTTTGATGAAGATGGCAAGCCTTCAGAAGCAACTCAGCAAGTTACAAATATGCTTACTGACATTTTAGCGAAAGATGCAGCAACGGATATTTTTATTACCTTCTTAGTTGAAAATGACTTATTACAACCAGCAGAGGTAACACTTACCCTAGGTGAAGAAGGAGAACGACAGCTTAACGGGCTTTATAAAGTTGATGAAGAAGCACTAAACGAACTTTCAGATGATTTAGTATTAACACTTTACAAGCGTAAATATTTTGCAGCAATTTATGCTCATTTAGCATCCCTTAGTCAATTTGATCGTTTGTTACAGTTAAAGTCTAATTTTACCCCAGAGTAAGAGAGTACATATGTATAAAAGAGCCCTAAAAGGAATTGCTTGTTGGCATAATGTAACGCCTGAGGTATTTAAAGAAGAGATACTCCCCTTACATCAACCTGCAATTTTAAAGGGGCTAGTAAATGATTGGCCTGCTGTAAAGCAGGCGAAACAGAGTGTTGAAGGTTTATATCAATATTTTTCTGATTTATATATAGGTGGTGATATCCAATTTGCACGGATACCACCAGAAGAAAAAGGACGATTCTTTTATAACAAAGAAATGACTGATTTTAATTTCAAAAGAGAAGTTGGTCCACTAGATACCTTTTTCCGTGATGTATTAGCCAATAGTAAAGATAACAAAGCGGACACTCTTGCCTTACAAAGTGCGCCAGTTGCTGATTATTTTCCTGAATTTGAAAAGAATAATCCTTTTCAATTTTTTGATAAAAGTGTCCCACCGAGAATTTGGATTGGTAACGACGCCGTTGTATCTGCTCATTATGATGATTCAGAAAATATTGCTTGTGTTGTAAGTGGACAACGAACCTTTACCTTATTTCCTCCAGAGCAAATCGAAAATCTTTATGTAGGTCCTATGGATTTTACCCCCGCAGGGGCTCAGTTGAGTTTAGTTGACTTTAATGAACCTGACTTTGAGAAGTATCCTAAATTTCATCAAGCTCTTGATAATGCACTTGTTGCCGAGCTTGAACCGGGTGACGCTATCTATATTCCGATCCTTTGGTGGCATCATGTTCGGGCTAAGGGAGGCGTCAATGTATTAGTGAATTATTGGGAAGGTGGTTCTATTAATGGCAAAACTAAACCTGTTCCTGCTGATACGATATTAATGGCAATGCTTTCTATTCGTGATTTACCTTTAGTACAAAAGAATACTTGGAAAGCTTTATTTGATTATTTCATCTTCTCAGATCAACACGAAAAGTATGAGCATATCCCCAAAGAAATTAGAGGGATTTTAGAGCCTCTAGATGAGCAAACCAAAAAAGGGGTAAAGAAGTGGTTAATAGGACAACTTAAATAAATTGTTAAATAAGTAGTATGGCGTTAATAAATGAGTGTCAGGCGAATATCAGGCGAATATCAGGCGAATATACTCTGAAGGAATTATGAATGAATAAAGCGATAAAAAACATAGTCATTGTTGGTGGCGGCACAGCCGGTTGGATATCTGCAGCAATGTTAGCCAAACAGCATTGTAGTGGTAAAAATTCGAATGTTAGCATCACATTAATTGAATCAGACCAAATATCTACAATAGGCGTTGGTGAAGGTACTTTTCCAACAATGCGGAAAACATTGCGCACTATTGGTATTTCTGAAACTGAATTAATTAGACGATGTGACGCTACTTTCAAACAAGGCGCTAAATTTGTTAGCTGGCGCCTGAATGATAAAAAAGAATTTTATTATCATCCATTCAATGTACCCAGTGGTTATGGCCAGTTTGATATGGCTGCCTATTGGCAGAAGAAAGAAAACCAACAACAATATGGTCGATTTGCTGAAGCAGTAGATTTCCAAGACCAGATATGTGAAGCGGGACTTGCCCCTAAAAAAATAGTAACTCCTGAATATCAATCGATACTGAATTACGCTTATCATTTTGATGCAAAAAAAGTGGCTGATCTTATTAAAGAAAAAGCCATTGAGATGGGCGTTAACCATGTGGTTGATAAAGTTATTGACGTGAATTTAGATGATAATGGTTACATTGAATATCTGGGCTGTGAAAAAAGTGGACGAATCAATGGTGATTTATTTGTAGATTGTTCAGGATTTGCCGCAATATTGATTGATAAAACAATGAAAGTGCCCTTTATCTCGGCTAAAAAGTATTTGTTTAATGATTTTGCAATCGCAACGCAAATACCTTATGACGAAGGTGAAGATATTGCTTGTCATACAATCGCAACAGGACAAACCGCTGGCTGGACTTGGGATATTGGCTTAAGTAGTCGTAAAGGTATGGGATATGTATATTCAAGTGACCATACGAGCCATGAAGACGCGATTAAAACCTTTGCAGAGCATATTGGTCCTAAAGCAGAAGGGATGGATTTTAGAAAAATCCCTTTTACTTCAGGATATCGAGAAAAATTTTGGCATAAAAACTGTGTCGCTATTGGTTTGTCAGCTGGATTCTTAGAGCCCTTAGAAGCTTCAGCATTAATCTTGGTCGATAATTCTGTCGAGTGGATAAGTGAACGGCTACCGACTGACTTTAATAGTATGGAAATTATTGCTAAGCAATTTAATAATGGCTTTATTAAAAAGTGGGAAGCAATAATAGACTTTTTGAAACTGCACTATGTGCTTTCAGAAAGAACAGATGAAGCATATTGGCTTGATAATATTCAAAAAGAATCAATGTCAGATCGTTTACAAGATTTATTAGCGTTGTGGAAATATCATCCACCTCATATTAATGATACTGATGCTCAGTTTGATGTTTTCCCAATTGCGAGTATTCAATATGTTTTATATGGCTTGAATTTCAAAAGTGACTTAAGCAAACAAGACTATTTATATAATAATGATATGCTGGCTAAAAAGCACTTTCAGCAAAACTTGAAAATGCTCGATAAAATTAAAAGTAGCTTACCAAATCACCGTGAGTTTATTGAAACAATAAAGCTACATGGGCTACAAAAAATTTAAGTTAGCAATAAAGTGATAAACGTTTAGGGATGATCAAAAAGGGATTACCATTTGATTATCCCTTTTTTGATCACATCATCTTGTTGCAATGCTTCACCCATTAAAGGTGTTAGTGACAATTTTATACGTGGTTTCCCAATATCTAAACCCATTGACGGCTTTATTGTCGCTTCATCAATAGCTCTTGCCACAGCGATTATTTCGTCGATAGGGGAAGGCTTCTTAATTTGCTTAATTTGTTTGGCAAACTTTGTTGCTTTGAAATACAACGCGACAGATTTTTTAAATAGTTTCATCCAGTTTTTAGCGTATTCTCTGCCTGAACCGGTTGTTTTATGTAGATAAGTATTAAGCGTCACAAAGAATTTTTTGTTTTCTTCAATGAAGGTATTGTTCGTTAGTTCGATATCTAAGATGCAATTCCACATCGTGTAGGGAATGACAAAGTCTAACTTCCCACCTTGGTATTTAATTTTATTAATAGCGAGTTTTTGAGTTCGCTCTATGAGTTTAGCTTTACAATGCAGATATAGTTGAATATCAAGCTTGTTGGCAGTCAGTATTTTTTCTAAAACCTCTGATGGAATTTGCTTAACAGTTGGACGATTAATCGTTGCTCGTTTTACATCAATTGTCTCTGGCCAATCAAAATCACCTACTTCGCTAAAGTAACTTAAAGAGCGGTCATACTCTTCAAAAATCCCAACATGAATATCTAAAATATCAATTGACTCAATAATCTCTAATGCTCTCTTTTCTGTTAATTGACTTTCAGAATAGATCCTTTGCCCATCAAGAAATTTAAGCATGTAATTCGAGGTTTGAACGTTGTCTACATAGGCTGAAAAACTATCAGGTTTAGTCGTTAGGAAGTCCATGAATTCATGGTTATTTCTAATGTAATAATACTCAGATATCAGTCTGTCAACTGGGTGTCTAAGCATCATAAAAATAAATTCTTCTTGATAGGTTTTATTATTTTTATTATCAAAAATATCACCACAAGTAGATGTTTTTGTGTCGAAATCTAAATGACGGTAGTGATAGTCAAGTGGTGTTTGCCACTCTGTACCTTTCATCACACAATTAATACTGGTGCCACCTGTTTTGGGAATATGAATAAATATTGGTTGTTGTTTACTGTTCATAAAATAATTCTCTAAAGTCGGGGCTAACAAAATATTAAATCAAAGCTAATTGGTATCCTACAATATTTATAACAAAAATATTGTCGATTTTCCTAACTATTATATTTTGTAGTACATTTGTTTTGACAGCGCTGTCAAAATAAGAGATTGTAAGCCTATCCAAAGTTGAAAATTATTTTTCACACCAAACGTCAACAGCATGTGAGTCTTATAAATAATGAATAGAAAACTTCTAGCACTGTTAATTACTGCAACCTCGACATTAATCGCTTGTGGACCGAAACCGGATTCAATGACCGATGCTTTACCTGTAATAACAACACATAACAGCCCAGTAAGCGCGACTCAAATTGATATCGACAAGATCGCTGAAACGCTCAATGTTAAGTATAAAGTATTGACCAATATACCCAGTGATAAGTGTGATATAAATATCGCCGACGGTAATTGCTTTGAAGTTGAGCTAAGTTTCACTGCGACTCAATCTATAACTAGTAAAGATTGGCATATTCACTTTAGCCAAATTGCGCCTATTCAATCTTTTGAAAGTGATGAATTTTCTGTTGTTCATATTAATGGCGATTTACATAAAATATCGTTGAATGATAAGTTTAAAGGCTTTACTGCAGGTGAAACCAAAACCTTATTGTTTAGAGCTATGTTTTGGTCGTTGTCTGAAACAGATGCTTTACCTAACTACATTGTCAGTGCAAATAATTTACAGCCACGCGTTATAGCCAGTACCAAGCCATATTCAAACAGTGAAACAGGATTAGAAGTACTGCCTTATGTGGTGCCGTTCACTGATGTTGAAAAGCAGTTTAAACGCACCGCCCAAGATTCTACTCAGTGGCTTGATGCGGCAAGTTTATATCAAAGAAATACTCAATTAGGTGAGCAAAAGCTCGATGTGAGCAAGGTGATTATACCTACGCCGAAGTCGGTTATTTATAGTAAGAATAATGCTCAGCTTAGTCTTACTTCTGGTATTAATCTTGATTATGGTAATGTCGACAAAGATGATGTTATCGTAGCCATTACTCGCTTAGACACCTTAGGTATTGCTAATAATACTCAAGGCAAGCCTGTCACGTTAAGACTGCTTGAAGACAACAGCAAAATGATTGGCAGTTACCAATTAGACATCACCACAACAGATATTAAGATCACAGGTGTTGACGGCGCTGGTGTTTTTAATGGCTTGCAATCACTATCAAGCTTAATCACCTTAGGTTCAACGCAAGTACCTGTGTTAACGGTTAATGATGAACCTCATTATGAGTTTCGCGGTTTGTTAATTGATGTTGCGCGTAACTTTCACGATAAGACCTTTATTTTAACCCTGCTTGATCAAATGGCAGCTTATAAACTTAATAAGCTACATTTACACTTAGGTGATGATGAAGGCTGGCGATTAGAAATCCCCTCGCTCCCCGAGTTAACCGAAGTGAGTAGCAGGCGCTGTTTTGATTTAAACGATAAAAATTGTTTATTACCACAACTGGGCGCGGGTATTGACCCTAAAAGTGAAGTCAATGGTTATTATTCTGTGGCTGACTATCAAGAGATATTACAAGCAGCAACGGCTCGCCATATTCAAGTGATCCCCTCTTTAGATATGCCCGGGCATTCGCGTGCCGCAATTAAAGCGATGGCAGCGCGTACCAAGAAATACGCTATAGCTGAGCAAGATGACAAAGCAAAACAGTTTATCCTCCATGATGCTAATGACCCAACGGTCTATTCATCCGTGCAATTTTACAATGATAATACCATCAACGTTTGCTTAGAGTCTTCTTACGACTTTGTGACTGAAGTGATGACTCAAGTTAAGAAAATTCATGCTGATGGTGGTCAACCGTTAACGCGTTATCACATTGGCGCAGATGAAACTGCGGGCGCTTGGATAGAGTCTCAAGCCTGTAAAGACTTTATTGCCAATAACGATAAAGGTGTTAAAAAAATGAGTGAACTTGGTGCTTATTTTATTGAGCGTGTTGCTGGTGTTTTATCCGCATTAGACATAGAAACCGCAGGTTGGAGCGATGGTATGGAGCATACCCGTAAAGAAAATATGCCGGCTATTGTTCAGTCGAACGCTTGGGATACGTTAGCGTGGGGAGGTCATAACAAAACCCATCAATTAGTCAATAGAGATTGGCAAGTTGTGCTGTCATCACCCGATGTACTTTATTTTGATTTCCCTTATGAAGCTGATCCCAAAGAACATGGTTATTATTGGGCCTCTCGCCACACTAACACCGAAAAAGTCTTTCAATTCATACCCGACAATTTACCTATTCATGCGGAGTTTTGGTTGGACCGTCAAGACAATCCTTATCAAGCCGATGATAGCCAAACCCCGATGAAGTTAGGTAATCGTTTCCTCGGTATCCAAGGGCAGTTATGGAGTGAAAATACTCGTACTGACCATACGGCGCAATATAAATTATTTCCACGACTGTTTGCTTTAGCCGAGCGTGCATGGCACTTAGCTGATTGGGCAGTTCCTTATAATTATCAGGGGGCTAAATACAGTCAGGCAACTAAATTTTTTACTGCAGAGAAAAAAGCCCTGCGCGATCAACAGTGGCAATTATTTGCGAATACTATCGGTCAAAAAGCCTTAATTAAATTAGAAAATGATAACATTTTTTATCGATTACCTACCGTAGGTGCCATCGTAAAAGAAGGGAAACTTTATGCCAATATTGCTTTTCCTGGTATCGCTATTGAGTATCAAGTATCGGCGGGCAATTGGACTCGTTACCAAGGGCCAGTAGCTATCGAGGGCACAGTAAACGTTCGCAGCATTAGCTTTGATGGACAACGTAAAGGTCGGGCAGTAACGATTAATAACCACTAATTTATGGTTTACGCTCTTGGCGGGCTAGTTAATAAAGCCCGCTTAATCAGACTATTCATTATTTATTTTGTAATAGAAAAATAAAAAAAGCATTTTTATTAAAAAAACAAATGACAACGCTGTCATTTGTCGTTAAGATAAAATCAGATTACATTTTAGACACTGGCTGTTTATTAAGCATTGTGATTAAAATAATAAATATAGAGACATGAGGTCAACATGCTGAGCAGCAGCGGCAACAACGAAATATTCTTAGGCATAGATGGCGGTGGCAGCAAATGTAAAGCTATCCTAATGTCGAATGATAATAAAATATTAGGTACTGGCATTGCGGGGCCTGCTAACCCGTTGCACGGTTATGAACAAGCTATAAATTCAATTGCTGAGTCGGCTAAATTAGCACTTAAAAATGCCGGAATTGATGAAAGTGAGCTCGGTAATATAATTGCCGGTGTTGGTCTTGCTGGGGTGAATTTACCGGTTTTATTTGAGCAAATGTCAAACTGGCAGCATCCGTTTAAAAAGATGTATCTTGCCACTGATTTACTTATTGCTTGTCTTGGAGCTCACGATGGTAAAGACGGTGCAGTGATGATAACGGGGACTGGTTCATGTGGCTTTTCATATGTTGATGGCCATCCTTATATTGTTGGCGCTCATGGTTTTCCTCATGGGGATAAAGGTAGCGGTGCATGGTTTGGGTTACAGGCAGCAAAACAATCTTTGTTATCACTCGATGGATTAATTCCTCATTCATCCATTAATGACAAAGTATTAGCGTTATTAAATGTCAAAGATGATGTTGAATTAGTCGAAGTGATTGCTGGTAAGCCAGCCGCTTTTTATGCCCGTATGGCTAATTTGGTTTTTGACTCTGCAGAAGAAGGTGACAAAATTGCGTTAGATATTGTTGCACAAGGCGCTGAATATATTAGCCATGTGGCCAGGCAGTTATTAAAGCAAAATCCACCTGCCATTGCATTAATTGGTGGCTTAACACCAAGAATAAAGCCTTGGTTAGATAAAGATATTAAACGACAACTGATCGAGCCAAAGCATCCACCAGAAGTTGGTTCAGTAATTTACGCTAAACAACAACTTGCTTTACAGTAAAACCTAGCCAATTAATTGATAGAATTTAAGGAACAAGCATTGCTATGACTATATTTCGTCTTTACGTTAAAAAATTATTTGATGGGCAAAATTTTATTGACCATCAAGTGTTAACGATCACCGATGGAAAAATCACAGCATTTGATAATAATATCTCTGACGTTGATGATGTGCTTGATGGTTTAGTGGTCCCAGGCTTTATTGATCTACAGGTCAACGGAGGTGGAGGTGCACTATTTAACGACTCACCATCATTAAAAAACATTAAAACTATCATGGCCGCTCATGCCAAGTTTGGTACTACAGCGATGTTACCTACCCTTATAACCGATAAAATATCAGTGATGCAACAGGCTGCAGAAGCAATGGCAGAAGCAATGGCAGAAAAAACACCTGGTATTATTGGTATTCACTTTGAAGGCCCACATTTATCTGTTGCTAAAAAAGGGGCACATATCGAAGAGCACATTCGCGCCATTTCACCACAAGAGTGGCAAGTGCTTGAACGTAAAGATATTGGGCAAATACTGGTGACACTTGCCCCTGAAACGGTAAATGTTGATGACATTGCTCGCATGGTTTCGTTGGGTATTAAGGTGTGTTTAGGCCACACCAATGCTGATTTTAACACCGCACAAAAAGCGTTAGAAGCGGGTGCTGACGGATTTACTCATTTGTATAATGCTATGTCGGCAATACAGGGCAGAGAGCCGGGTGTAACGGGGTGTGCTTTGCTCAACGATCAAGCAAGTTGTGGCTTAATTGTTGATGGTCATCATGTTAATTACGAGAGCTGTAAATTAGCGCTGAAAACTAAACCTGCAGGAAGGGTTTTCTTAGTAACTGATGCAATGCCACCGGTAGGTACAAGCGATGTTGAGTTTACTTTAGTTGGTAAAAAAGTGCGGCTTAACAATGGCAAGTTAACGTCAACAACAGGGGAGTTGGCAGGGTCGGTGCTGAATATGGCGCAAGCAGTAGCTAATACTCATTTAGGCCTGAGGTTACCTTTAGATGAAGCGCTTAGAATGGCCTCAAAATACCCGGCCAATTATATTAAGCAAAGTGATATTCGTGGCAGTTTAACAATAGGTAGTCAAGCTGACTTTGTTGAGCTTAACGATAATTTTACCGTGAAATCGACATGGATCTCTGGGCAAGCTATTTATAGAAACTAACTAACTTAACCTATCATAAAACAATAATAACAAGATAAATATTGAGGAATATATGGAACAGATAATAACAAGTGATAAACCAAAAAGTAATGCACTTCCGATGGCAATTGTCGCGGTACTCTTTTTTATACTAGGCTTTGCGACATGGCTTAATGGGTCATTAATGCCCTACCTTAAACAAATACTCCAGCTGACACCATTTCAAGCATCACTAATATTATTCTCTTTTTACATTGCCGTTACTTTTACTGCACTGCCGTCAGCAACGATTATTCGTAAAGTAGGCTATAAAAATGGTATGGCTTTGGGAATGGCCACCATGATGGTAGCTGGCTTATTATTTATTCCTGCTGCTCAAACCCAAATTTTTGCTTTGTTTTTGTTTGCTCAGTTAGTGATGGGCTCGGGAATTACTTTATTACAAACAGCTGTTAATCCTTATGTTGTCCGTTTAGGACCTGAAGAATCTGCTGCAGCACGTATTAGTGTTATGGGAATTTTAAACAAAGGTGCCGGTGTTATTGCGCCTTTAGTCTTTACCGCCTTAATTTTGAGTGGCTTTGAAGGTCATTCAACCGAAGTACTAACCCAAGCCAGTATTGATGAGATGGCTAACTCGTTGGTACTTCCTTATTTAGGTATGGCGATTTTCATTGGTTTACTCGGTTTTGCTGTGAAAAAATCATCACTTCCAGAATTACCCAGTGAAGATGAGGAAGAAGGAGCAAATAGCAAAGGACATATTAAAGAAGCATTATCTCACCCCAATCTAGCATTAGGTGTATTAACTATCTTTTTCTACGTTGCGGTTGAAGTAATAGCCGGCGACACAATAGGTACGTTTGCCTTGTCTCTAGGTGTTGAAAATTACAGCATAATGACCTCATACACTATGATATGTATGGTGGTAGGTTACATATTAGGTATCTTTTTAATTCCTCGTTTTATTTCTCAACAAAAAGCCTTAACTGTTTCAGCCCTGCTGGGGTTGGTGTTAAGTTTAGGTGTGGTCTTTGGTGACAATAATTCATACGCTATCGCTAATATAATTCTTGTTCCTTTTGGAGGGGCAGAACTACCTGATACCTTGATGCTTATTGCATTGCTTGGTTTAGCTAATGCGATTGTTTGGCCTGCTGTTTTCCCATTAGCACTCTCTGGAATGGGGAAATTAACCAGCGTGGGCTCGGCATTATTAGTTATGGGTATTTCAGGAGGAGCATTTGGTCCACTATTTTGGGGCTTGGCAAGCGGTTCATCACTCGGTCAACAAGGGGGTTATATTGTGATGTTACCTTGTTATTTATTTATTCTATTTTATGCGCTTAAGGGCCATAAAATGAAAAGTTGGAAATAATATAGATTCTCTGGACAGTTTCTAAATATTTTAAAAAATTTATCCACATGGATATCCGATCTCACTAGTTGAGGATGCGTTAAACGATCTAATTTGATCGACCCTGGGTTTTATACTCAGGGTTTTTTTTTACTTAAAATTTACAGCAAGATACAACAATTGCTTAAAGATAACTCCGAGTTAACTTATTATTAACTTAACTTGTTGATTTAATTGTATAATTAGCTTTGTGTTTTTTGCTGTGTTACTTTGTTTGGATACAAGGTTTACTGATTTTTTATTTTTAGCCATTGCTGAACAATAAAGTTTATAAGTGACTTTAACTTGATAAATTTATAACTCAACAATAATAAGAGTGAATAATGCAAATCTACCAAGAAAAGATAGTAACCTTGATTTATTACAGTGATGACTCCCTAGAACTTTTACATAAGATTGAATCATTTTTACAATCTGCAGAAGGGCGTGTGGTTATTCCTGAAAGCTTTAAGAAAGGTAAGTCGATTATTGCTGTTTGTGAAGGTGAGATTAACATTCTTAATAAAATCGGTGATCGTATTATTTCGGCTTATGATGTTGCTTAGCTAAACGATTAATCGTTTAAATTTTACAATAAAAAACGCTACACCAAGACAAATATAATATTTATCTTGGTGTAGCGTTTTTGTTTTTTACTAGTAGGTTTTCTTTTCTAACTGTTCTTTACTGTAACTGGGTTTTTGATGCTTTTCACCCATGTCATCAGCTAATTCTTTCGGTATGTAGTTCTCGTCATGTTTAGCTAATACTTCAGAGGCTTCAATAAAATTGCCATTAACTAACATACCATTTGCGACTATACCTTGGCCTTCACGAAATAAATCAGGCAGTATGCCGTCATAATGTACTTTAATGACAGGGTCAGAATCATTAAAAACTATTGGCATTCTCATATCTACAAGTTCAAAAGTCACGTCTAAACTTGATGGGTCACGCTTAACACTTCCAGGTACCACTAAACCACCAATGCGAAGACGTTGGCCGTCAATAGGTTTTATGCCGGTATCATCTTTACCCTGATATATTTCAGAGGGTTTATAGAAAAGATCTATATTTTGACTTAATGCATAAAGCACAAATCCAGCAACGACACTTAGGCCGACTAAAATAGATATAACGATGGTTAAACGTTTCTTACGACGTGGATTCATGAAACAACCTTATTAGAGTTTTTGGGTAAATTTTTTAAAACTGCGTTCTTGCTATCAGTTTGCTCTGCTTGCGCCGAATTTTGTTGAGCCGCTTTGCGTAACTTCTTCTCGCGCTGTAAACGAAGTGCTATTTTTTGTTTAACCTTTTTATGGTTGCTAAGACTGCTATAAATTAACGCGGCTAATAAAAAAGCACTAACGCCATAAGATAACCAAACAAAAAAAGCATAACCGCCCATATCAAAAAAGGCTGAAATACTATCAAACTGCATTATTTAATGCCCTCTGCGGTGATCAATTCACGTACCCAAGGACGCATACTATTACGTGCTAATATTTCGGTACGAAAACGGATAGAAATAACAAATGTTACCAACATGGCGATACCTAAAAAGCAGATAACAAATGGCCAGAACATATCCATACTCATTGAGGGAGCACTCATTTTACTTACGGTTGCTCCTTGATGAAGGGTATTCCACCATTCGACAGAATACTTAATAATAGGAATATTGACAACGCCAACGAGTGATAGAATGCCTGCGGCTTTACCTGCAAGGTTTTTATCCTCAAAGGCATTGTGTAAAGCAATAACACCTAGATAGAGAAAAAGTAACACTAATTCAGACGTTAAGCGCGCATCCCATATCCACCAAGTTCCCCACATAGGTTTACCCCAAGCGGCGCCGGTAAATAATGCTATAGCGGTAATAACAGCTCCCACGGGTGCCATGGCTGCCGCCGATGCATCAGCCAGCCTGAACTGCCAGACTAAACTACAAAAAGCCGCTGATGCCATAGCTAAATATATACTCATTGATAATATAGCTGTTGGCACATGGATATAAAAAATTCTAAAACTGTCACCTTGTTGATAATCAGCTGGCGCAAAAACTAACGCCCAGATAACGCCAATAGTGAGTAAAGTGATCGTAATCTTTGCAATCCAAGGTAATAGTTTACCGACAAAGCGATACGACACTTCAGGATTTGCATAAGGATGTAGCCATTTCCACATTAGTTAGTACTCACTTTTAATGCTGCACTAACAGCAAAAGGGGCTAAGGTTAACGAGCCAAAAAACAATGCGGCAATTATAGCAAGTTGTCCGCTGTAAGGTAAGTTCATTGCCGCAGTATCTATGGCACTTGTCGCAAAAATCAATATTGGAATATACAGCGGTAAGACTAATAAGCTGAGTAATACGCCACCTTTTTTAATACCTACCGTTAGCGCAACACCAATAGCACCGAGTAAACTGAGCACGGGGGTACCGAGTAATAACGTTAGCATTAATGCGCCATAGCTATTTTCATCTAAATGTAACAATACGGCAAGTAACGGCGCAATAAAAATAAGGGGTAAGCCAGTAACCAACCAATGTGCAATAATTTTAGCAAGCACTAATATAAATATGGGATGAGGGCTCAGCATCATTTGTTCTAAGGAACCATCTTCGTGATCAGATTTAAATAAGCGGTCGAGTGATAATAATGTCGCAAGTAAAGCCGCAACCCAAATAATTCCCGGTGCAATGCGCGCTAAAGTTGTCGACTCAGGACCAATACCCAGTGGAAATAAAGTAACGACAATAATAAAAAATAACAGTGGATTAATAATATCGTCGCGATGACGAAAGGCAATTGTAAGATCTCTTTTGATGATTAAGCTAAAAGCGGACGTATATGATAAATTATGAACGGTTGTCATGTTATTATCTCTAATAAAATCGGTAATCTAAAGTGATTTTTTTCACCTTATCTTCAGGATATGATAAGTCTTGGTGTGTGGTCAAAATAACACAGCCACCACGCTGAGCATGTGCGAGAAACAATTGCTCTAATGTATTGACACCACGCTTATCGATGGCGGTGAAAGGTTCGTCTAATATCCAAATAGGCGCGGTACTTTGCCATAAACGTGCAAGTGCAATACGCCGATGCTGCCCGGCACTTAAATGTGAGGCAAGGGCATCTTCAAAACCTAACAAGTTTACTTTTTCTAACGTTTCTTCTGCTGTTGAAATGTCATTGCCATGCAAGGCAAGATTAAACACTAGATTCTCTTGAGCGGTCATTTCACCTTTGACGCCCGGTAAATGTCCTAAATAGAGTAAGTTTTGATGAAAGGTATCGCTATGGTCAACAATATTTTCTTGTTGGAATAACACGCTACCGTCATAGGGTTGAGATAAACCGGCTAAAATACGTAATAAGCTAGTTTTACCTGATCCATTTGGGCCTTCCACCTGTATAATATCACCGCTAGATACTGAAAAATTAAGTGCTTCAAATAATATTCTATCTTCACGAATACAAGTTAATTCGTTAGCACAGAGCAATACTTGTTTATTCGCTCGTTCGTTCGGTGGTTGAATATTTTGAGAGTTTGCCAAAAGAATCACTTTTTGAATAATTTAAATACCAAATTTATGGAACAACTATTAACGTAATTTGCTACATAAAGAGTTGATTTAGATCGTAATACCAAGTTGGGTATTATCATACTATATCGGTCGGTAAAGGCTAGCCCTAGCAATGAGAAAATTAATCATTTATTTTCGTATTACATTGATGAAATTACTCACCATATAGTGCTAGAATTACCAAAATTTTTAGTTTGAATTGTTTTTCTTTAACTTGCTATTTACCGTTAATTGAACAACAAACTCACTAAAACGCCATATTAATGGTGTCTTTAATTGATAATTTTTGTATTCAGTAAATACGCTGAATCGGAGAAAGTAATGATCCCTGAAGTAATGCTCCCTGAGTTAGGACATTTCGCCCTTATAATTGGTTTAGCTTTTGCAATATGTTTAAGCATTATTCCATTAGTAGGATTGGCAAGTAATCAAGAGCGATTAGTCGGCTATGCTAAACCCTTAACCTTCGGTATGTTTGCCTTTACTACCATTAGTCTTATTATTCTCGGTTGGAGCTTTGTCGTTGACGATTTTTCCGTCAAATATATTGCAGGTCATTCAAATTCTTTTTTACCTTATTATTTTAAAATAAGTGCCGTCTGGGGTGGGCATGAAGGTTCGCTGTTGTTGTGGGTTTTTTCACTCACTGCTTGGACTGCCGCCGTTGCTAAATTCAGTAAAGGCATCGACGAAGCCTTTATTGCTAGGGTATTAGCGGTATTGGGTATGATAGCTGTTGGCTTTATGCTGTTTACGTTATTAACCTCTAACCCCTTTGAACGCTTATGGCCGATGGTCCCCACAGAAGGTCGCGATTTAAACCCATTACTACAAGATATTGGCTTAATTATTCACCCGCCGATGCTTTACTTAGGTTACGTCGGTTTCTCTGTCGCTTTTGCTTTTGCTGTTGCTGCGTTAATGTGTGGCAAGTTAGATGCTGCTTGGGCTCGATGGGCAAGACCTTGGACTGTTGCCGCATGGATATTTTTAACTTTAGGTATCGCTTTAGGTAGTTGGTGGGCTTATTACGAACTTGGCTGGGGCGGATGGTGGTTCTGGGATCCAGTAGAGAATGCTTCCTTTATGCCATGGTTGGTTGGTACGGCACTTATCCATTCATTAGCGGTAACTGAAAAACGTGGTACGTTCAGGAATTGGACCGTGTTATTAGCAATATTTGCCTTTAGTTTAAGCCTGTTGGGGACTTTCTTAGTACGTTCAGGTGTTATCACTTCTGTACATTCGTTTGCCGCAGACCCTGGTCGTGGTTTATTTATTTTATTATTACTGGCGATTGCGGTCGGTGGTTCATTAACACTTTATGCCTTTAGAGCAAGTACAGTGCAAACGTTTAGTCGTTTTGCCTTGTATTCTCGTGAAACGGCACTGCTTATTTGTAATATTATCTTAGTTGTGGCAACGGTTACTGTTTTATTGGGCACCTTATATCCGTTGTTGGTTGATTCTATGGGCTTAGGAAAAATTTCTGTTGGGCCTCCGTATTTCAATGCGGTGTTTGTGCCGATCATGAGTTTGCTTTTTGTTGTCATGGGAATTGGTCCGTTAATTCGCTGGAAAAAAGCTAAGCAAGGTGAATTGCGCAAACAAATGATGAGTCCACTAGTGATCAGCGTTATTGTTGGTCTTGCTTTCCCATTTTTATACGGTGGTGAATTTGTGCCCTTGGTTAGTATGGGTATAGGTTTAGCCTGTTGGGTTTTTCTGGTCGTTCTTAAAGAATTAACGAATCAAATAAACTCGGGTAATGACAAAGGGAAATTTTCTAAGCTGACATTAAGCCAGTGGGGCATGACCTGTGCTCACATGGGGATAGCGATCACTATCGTTGGTGTAACGATAGTCTCTGTTTATGAAAGTGAAACTAACGTAAAAATGCACATTAATGAAAAAGTTCAAATTTCTGATACCGATTATGAAATCGCTTTTAAAGGTATTAAGCAAGTAAAAGGTGCTAACTACAGTGCCGAACAAGGTCAGATAGAAGTGTACAATAATGGTGATTTTGTTACGCTTTTGAAACCTGAACGTCGCACATACTTAGTACAGACCATGGGAATGACTGAAGCGGGTATTGACCCAGGTTTATTCCGTGATATTTATGTGGCATTAGGTGATCCCTTAGAAGGAAATGCTTGGGCAGTTCGTGTTCATTACAAACCCTTTGTTCGTTGGATATGGTTGGGGGCAATATTTATGTCGTTTGGTGGGTTTTTAGCGATATTAGACAAGCGCTACCGTCGTAAAAAAGTCAGTAAGACCACCAATAAAAAGTCAATAAACACAGCTAGCGCTGATGAACTAGCAACAAATAATCAGGGAAATGCGTAATGGGTAAGTTAATTCGTTTAATTCCACTGATATTGTTTATTGCTTTAGGGGCTATTTTATTTCGCGGTTTATCGCTTAATCCGACTGAACTGCCTTCGGCGTTGATTGGCAAAAATTTCCCTGAGTTCAGTTTACACTCGGTATTAAACGCTGATCGAACTGTTACGACAGCTGACTTTAAACCGGGTATAAAACTGGTGAATGTTTGGGGAACTTGGTGTCCATCGTGTCGTTATGAGCACGAATACTTGAACGAATTGTCTAAAACAAATCGTTTTACTATTTATGGTTTAAATTATGATGATCAACGTGTTGATGCGGCAAAATGGTTAACCGAGTTAGGTAATCCTTATCAATTCTCGGCCTTTGACGAAGAGGGAAAATTAAGTGTTAATTTAGGTGTATACGCAGCACCAGAAACTTTTGTGGTTGATCACAGTAATATTATTCGCAAACGTTATGCGGGTCCATTAACTCCACAAGTTTGGCAAAACGAATTTGAGCCACTTATCACTCAAATAGAAGCAGAATTTTTAGCTTCGTCAACGAGCAAAGGAAGCCAGTAATGATGTTCAATAAATTGTTAGTTGCCGTATTTTTAACGACGGTTACCTTGCTGAGTTCATTTGTTTTAGCCAGCCCGGTTGATACTTATGTCTTTAAAGATAAGGTCACAGAAATTCGTTTTAATGCCCTTAATAAAGAATTACGTTGCCCTAAATGTCAGAATCAAAATTTGGCTGATTCTAATTCACCTATTGCCGCAGATCTTCGCCGTGAAGTTTATGACATGCTTCAACAAGGTAAGGCTGATATGGAAATTGTTGATTTTATGGTGTCACGCTACGGTGAGTTTGTTTTATATCGCCCTAGGGTCTCTAGCTTAACTTATATTCTATGGTACGGCCCTGCAGGGCTATTATTTATTGGTGTGATAGTCGTCGTTATTATTCTTCGTCGAAAGCCAGTTAAAAATGCCCAACAACCATTAAGCAATGATCAAAAAAATAAGCTTGATCAAATTCTAAAGCATAAATAAGGCTGTCTCATGGAATTAATCTTTATCATTATTGTCTTTTTATTGCTGATTTTAGCAGTAGTGTGGGCACCATTTATTAAACAACACCAAAACAACATCTCGATTGATGATACTCAGCGTGACGAAACTAATGTGCGCTTATACCACGAACATAAAGCTGAGATAGAAAAAGACTTTCAGCAAAATAATATTGATGATGAAAATTACCAATATTTACTAACAGAGCTCGATAATACTTTATTGCAAGATATGGAAAATCAAGATCTTGCAGATAAAACGCCACAAGAAACGAAAGTATTAGCTATGGCTTGGCCTGTTGGCTTGTCTGTTTTTATTTTAGCTTTTAGTTTTTATCTATATGCTGAAATAGGCACTTATGAAAAACTGACAACAATGACGCCTCAAGAGCCAATGCAGCAATCGGCTAATGCGGAACAACAAACTATTAATCAATTAAAACGCTTAATGGATGTCACTAAAACCGAACCAGATAACTCAGATGCTTGGTACGCTTTAGGTCAATCTTTAGTCACCGTCGGTGAATTTGACAGTGCAGTAAAAGCTTATGACCAAGTCTTACGCATTGAAGGCCCGCAAGCCGATGTGTTTGGTGCTAAAGCCCAAGCGATTTACTATAAGAACGAACAACAAATTGATGCAAGGGTGCAAGGATTTATTGATCAGGCTTTATCGATAGACCCGAGTGATCCTTCCACAAATATATTACTAGGTATGCATAGTTTTACTGCTGGTAAGTATCAAGTGGCTATTTCTCATTGGCAACGTGTTGTTGATTCAGATAAAAAGAATGTTAATAAGCAAGCATTGCTTGAAGTTATTGATGAAGCGAAAAAGCGTATCGCCCAACCCAATATGACCGACGATGCTAACAGTCAAATCGAACCAAGTATTGCTGGTCCCAAGCTAACGGTTAACGTTACATTAAGTGATGAAATACAAACCTTGCTGTCAGTGGGTGATGATAAAACGGTTTTCATTTATGCTATATCTGCAGATACTTCTCGGGGGCGTATGCCTCTTGCCGCCGTTAAATTAGTCGCGAGTGATTTACCCATAACCATAGTACTTAATGATGCAAGTGCAATGACGCCACAAGCTAAGTTGAGTGATGTCGATGTGGTACACATTTATGCAGTCGTTTCTGCTTCAGGCGGCGCTGGTATTAAATCAGGTGATTTCAAAGCTGAACTTAACAATGTGCCAGTAACGACTACAGAGCAATTAAATTTAGTCATTAGTAATATCGTTCCATAATTTAAATATAGTATGGGTTTGAGCCTTTTAACACATCAGATGAACTGATTCTTGTTTGGTGTGTTAGGGTTAACTTACCCGTTGTCTTTTTGTCGTCATTTAAAAAATAGAGTATCGAATTCATGCCTAAATTTAGTGGACGTTTTCACGGCCGTACCAAAGAAATACATAATAAAACGGCTAAAGTTGGTGTTTTACTCACCAATCTTGGCACACCTGAAGCGCCTACTGCATCAGCTTTGAGACGCTACTTAGGCGAGTTTTTATCTGATCCTCGGGTCGTTGAAATACCTCGACTTATTTGGTTAATGATCTTGCATGGCATTATTTTAAGGGTTCGACCTAAAAAATCAGCAAAACTCTATGAAAGTATTTGGACACCATCAGGCTCACCTTTATTAGTTATTAGCCAACAGCAAAAAGACGAAGTCGCTAAAGTGCTCACTGAGAAATATGGTGATGATGTCAGAGTTGAGCTGGCAATGCGTTATGGTAAGCCTACAATCGATGATGCTTTAGACAGATTACAACTTGCAGGAGTCAGTAAGATAATTACTTTACCTCTGTATCCTCAGTATGCAGGTCCAACGGTTGGTTCTACTTTCGATGCGGTCGTTAATAAAATTAAATCGTGGCGTTGGATCCCAAGTTTAAGTTTTATTAGTGGTTATCATGACAACCCTAAATACATAGCGGCCCTTGCGCAAAGTGTAAATAAGCATATTGCCGAACATGGTAAGCCGGATAAGTTAGTATTATCTTTTCATGGTATGCCTAAGTATTTCTTAGAGCAGGGTGACCCTTATTATTGTTGTTGTGCAAAGACAACGCGTTTATTAATGGAAGCGTTAGCCTTTACCGAGGATGATTTTGTGATGACCTTTCAGTCACGTTTTGGTAAAGCAGAGTGGTTACAACCTTATACCGATGTAACGCTTGTTGATCTTGCTGCTGATAATAAGCATGTCGCTATTATTAGCCCAGCATTTAGTGCTGATTGTTTAGAAACTTTAGAAGAGTTAGTGCACGAAAACCGAGATATGTTTATTGGTGCTGGTGGTGAAACGTATCATTATATTCCAGCTTTAAATACCGATGAAATGCATATTGATGCGATTGTAGATATCATTTCTGCAGAGATAAGGCACTAACTAAAATAAGGCACCGTATTTTATAGCCTTGCTGATACCTTTCACGGGTGTTTCCGCTGCGCTATTTAATAACGGTGTCACTATTGTAAACCTCCCTTCATTAGCTCACTTCTTTTTATTAATTAACAAACACTATGGCTGCGCCAATAAGTTCTTTTAAAACGCGATTCATCGGCCCAGCCGTACAAATAAACTCATAGCAATAAGAACACATACTCTTGTTCAATCACTGATGCGTTTTTGATGATCTTTAGTAATGACTTTGTTAATGGCTTTGATAGCAACGGGGTGTTTGAAGGTATGTGCGTTCTTTAAAAAATGTGGTGGGTTGAATTTTAGTATAAAAAAAAGCGCAACAATTTTCATTGTTCCGCTTTTTTTATTCGGATCCTAAGATCCTTTAATAACTACGATAAGTCGTTATTAAGAAGCAATTACGTTTTCAGCTTCAGGACCTTTTTGTCCTTGCTTGATAGTAAAAGTAACAGCTTGGCCGTCAGTTAGTGTACGGAAACCGTCACCAGAGATAGCGCTGAAGTGAACAAAAACGTCAGGTCCGTTATCTTGCTCGATGAAACCGAATCCTTTAGATTCGTTAAAAAATTTTACTTTACCAGTTACTGAATCAGACATGTCAACATTTCCCGTAGGTCATTAATTAAAAAATAGTAATAAGTGGATTATCCACTATGAAATATACGGAGTAAATGCTCTCTACCTATAAAAGTACAGACAGAGAAAGGTTTCCAATAACACAAACTAGTAGCGTCTGAGGTTAATCAATAATCGACCTTGTTAAATTAAGGTAAATAGTTGAAATATCCTTCTCCCGAAACGCAAAAACTCAACGCGAAAGTATGTTAGCACAATATTTTCTTGAAATCCTATAAAAATCTTAAGATTTGATGACTTTTTTATGACATAAAAAAGCCAGCTAAGATGCTGGCTTTATTAGATATTTATGATTGAGAATCATTATTATTATCAATCATAAGATAAACAACCCTTACAACGCCGAAATTTGTACTATTTGTTCAGCAAGCTTGGCTAAGGCCGATTCGGTATCAGCTAACTTGGTCTTTTCTTTGTTGATAACTTCTTCAGGAGCTTTACCAACAAACTTTTCATTGCTTAATTTCCCACGGGTTCTCTCAGCGTCTTTCTCTAGTTTATCGACCGCTTTTGTTAAACGGGCTAGCTCAGCTTCTTTATCAATTAATCCCGCCATTGGGATTAATACTGATAAATCACCAACAACAGCAGTAGCAGACAGAGGTGCATTGTCCTTGTCTGTTAATACCGTAATACTTTCAAGTTTAGCTAAGGCACTTAAAAACTGTTGATTTTCATCTAAGCGACGTTGGTCGTTAGCATTAACATTTTTAAGCAGTACCGGTAATTCTTTACTGGGTGAAATATCCATTTCGCCGCGAATATTACGTATAGCAACAATAAACTGTTTAACCCACTCTAAATCACCAATAGCCGTCTGGTCACATTGGCTTTCATCAAACTGTGGAAAGCGCTGGACCATAATACTGGCGTTTTCATTACCTTTGTTATCAGCAACAAAGTTACTTAATGGCACAACACGTTGCCAAATTGTTTCAGTGATAAATGGCATAATAGGATGCATCAAGCGTAATAAGCTTTCGAGCACAGTCACTAAGGTATGACGAGTACCACGTTGCTGTGCTTCGCTACCTTTAAACAATACTGGTTTTGTTAACTCTAAGTACCAATCACAAAATTGGTTCCAGGTGAACTCGTATAGTGCTTGTGAAGCTAAATCGAAACGAAAGGCTTCAAAAGATTCATGGACAGTTTTTACGGTTTGCTGGAATTGACCTAATATCCAACGGTCAGCTAATGAAAACTCCACTTCACCTTGTTGACCATTAACGACTTTACCGCAGTCTTGCTCTTCGGTATTCATTAACACGTAACGACTCGCATTCCATAATTTATTACAGAAATTACGGTAACCGTCTAAGCGTTTCATGTCCCAGGTAATGTCACGGCCTGTTGATGCAACTGAGGTTAAGGTGAAGCGTAATGCGTCAGTACCATGAGCTTCAATACCTGCTGGGTATTCTTTCTTGGTTAGCTTAGCTATTTTTGCCGCCAATTTTGGCTGCATCATGTTGCCGGTGCGCTTTTCCAATAACTCATCAAGGGCAATGCCATCAATCATATCAAGAGGATCGACAACGTTGCCTTTTGATTTACTCATCTTATCGCCATTTTCATCGCGAATAAGACCGGTAACATAGACTTTTTTGAACGGTACTTGTGGTTGGCCATTTTCATCTTTAATGAAATGCATGGTCATCATGATCATGCGGGCAACCCAGAAGAAAATAATGTCAAAGCCAGTAACAAGTACATCAGTTGAATGGAATTTTTTAAGATCTTCCATATTGCTTGGCCAGCCTAAGGTAGAAAACGTCCATAATGCTGATGAGAACCAAGTGTCGAGTACATCATCGTCTTGCTTTAAGACAAAATCTGCCGTCAACGAGTATTTAGCACGCACTTCAGCTTCGGTTCTACCGACATAAACACCACCATCTTCATCGTACCAGGCTGGAATTCTATGTCCCCACCAAAGCTGACGAGAAATACACCAGTCTTGAATGTCACGCATCCAAGCGTTGTACATATTTTCATACTGTTTAGGCACAAATTCAATTTGACCCGTTGCAACCGCGTCAACGGCAGGGCCTACTAAAGGTGCGGTGCGAACATACCATTGGTCGGTTAATAATGGTTCAATAATCACACCTGAACGATCACCATAAGGTGCGACCAAATCATGATCTTTTACTTCAACAAGTAAACCTAGCTCGTCAAATTTAGCGACAATGGCTTTGCGGGCAACAAAACGGTCGAGTCCTGCAAATTCACTTGGTAATTCAGTGCTGTAGGCATCAGAAGGTTCGCCGTTATTTTTATAAACTTCAGCGTTTGCTAAAATAGCAGCATTTTTATCTAAAATATTGATTAATGGCAAATTATGACGTTTACCGACTTCATTATCGTTAAAGTCATGTGCAGGTGTGATTTTCACACAACCTGAACCTTTGGTCATATCAGCATGGTCATCGCCAACAATAGGGATTAAACGATTAACTAAAGGTAATAAAATATGTTTGCCGATCAGATCTTTATAACGGTCATCTTTAGGGTTTACCGCGACACCGGTATCACCTAAAACAGTTTCTGGTCGAGTTGTCGCTACCACTAAGTAGTCTTTACCTTCAGCGGTTTTAACGCCATCAGCCAAAGGATAGCGTAAGTACCACATGTGACCTTTTTTATCTTTGTTCTCAACTTCTAAATCAGAAATAGCGGTATGGAATTTTGGATCCCAGTTAACTAAGCGTTTACCACGATAAATTAAGTCGTCTTCAAATAAGCGAACAAAAACTTCTTGCACCGCTTCAGACATGCCATCATCCATAGTAAAACGTTCGCGAGACCAATCGATAGAGTTACCCAAACGGCGCATTTGCTTGCCAATCGTGCCTCCAGACTCGTCTTTCCATTCCCATACTTTATCAATAAAAGCTTCACGACCGTAATCGTGACGAGTTTTATCTTCTTCGGCAGCAATTTTACGTTCTACCACCATTTGTGTGGCAATACCCGCATGGTCCATTCCGGTTTGCCATAAAGTATTTTTACCTTGCATACGTTGATAACGAATTAAGGTATCCATAATAGTTTGTTGGAACGCGTGTCCCATATGCAAACTACCGGTAACGTTTGGTGGTGGTATAGCAATGCTATAGCCATCTCCTTCACCTGTTGGGCTAAAATAACCTTGCTCTTCCCAACTTTGATAAAGAGACTGTTCGATTTCTGAAGGATTGAATGTTTTTTCCATGGGGATGACTACTTAACTTGATTAAAGTGCATTAATTGACTGTGACGGTTGTGGCGCGGTTTGATTATCCACTTGAAATCCCCATTGACGATAGCCTTTATAGCGCTCTCGAGCTTGTTGTTTGAGGGTTTCATCACTGGGTACAAAGTCAATAATGTGTGAAAACTGATTAGCAAAGTGAGGCACTGTGCTGGTTAAATTTATTAAAATAGCGCGTCGGTTAGTGGGTGGTTGCCAACTAATTTCAACGGCAGCGCCATTTTTAGGGCCTTCGCCCGGTAAATTGTGAGGAACAAAACTGTCAGGTTCAAAGGCCCAAAGCAGTTCATCTAACTGGTGAGCTGTTTGCTGATCAGCGCAGTAAATAAATACCCGCTGATTTTGGCGATAAAAATTAGCAGCCTGCAAACAAGCATGAGCATGTGACTGTTCAGCCACCGCTTCATGCTTTGCATCTTCTTCAAGCAAATAAAACATTACTTGTGTTTGCATGTTTGCGTTGTTCCTTTTATTTCTTTTTAGTCTAGAGTTATTCGCTTTGCTCTGCGCCGGCACGATTCAATAAAAATTGAGTCAATAAGCTTACCGGACGACCAGTAGAGCCTTTGTCTTTGCCGCCGCTGCGCCAGGCCGTACCGGCAATATCAAGATGTGCCCAGTGGTACTTTTTAGTGAAACGCGCTAAGAAACAGGCAGCCGTAATAGTACCTGCGCCTTTGCCACCTAAATTGGTAAAATCAGCAAATGGGCTTTCTAATTGTTCTTGATATTCTTCCCATAACGGTAAACGCCATGCGCGGTCACCACTTTGTTCAGAAGCATTTAACAACTCATGTGCTAATGGGTTGTGCGTACTCAACAGGCCCGATGCATGTTTACCTAAGGCAACCACACAGGCACCAGTAAGCGTTGCTACATCGATAACAAGTTCAGGATCAAAGCGTTCAACATACGTCAGCGCGTCACATAAAACCAAGCGACCTTCTGCATCGGTATTTAATACTTCAACTGTTTGTCCTGACATCGTCGTTAAAATATCACCAGGGCGGTAAGCATCGCCACCGGGCATATTTTCACAACCGGCTAAAACACCAATAACGTTAATCGGCAACTGTAATTCTGCTAGGGCGTGCATAGCACCTAAAACACCCGCTGCGCCACCCATGTCATATTTCATTTCATCCATGGCTTCGCCAGGCTTTAAAGAAATACCACCGGCATCAAAAGTCACACCTTTACCGACTAAAACTATCGGATTAACATCATCACCAGCACCATTATATTTAATAATACTCATAATAGATTCATTACGTGAAGCTCGGCCAACGGCAAGGTATGAATTCATACCCAATTCTTCCATTTCTTTCTCGCCAACTATTTCGGTGCTGATATTGTCGTAATCATTTTCTAAAATCTTAGCTTGTTCTGCTAAATATGCTGGGTTACAGATATTTGGCGGCATATTAGCAACATTTTTACAGGTTGTTATACCTTCAGAGACAGCAAGCGCATGAGAAATAGCGCGTTCGCCCATCGGTAACTCTCGACGTGTTGGTACATTAAAAACCATTTTACGTAGAGGTCGGCGTGCTTCAACTTTACGCGTTTTTAATCCGTCAAAGCTGTATAAACAGTCTTGAGTCGCTTCAACGGCCTGGCGTACCTTCCAATAGGTATCACGACCTTTAACATGAAGTTCTGATAAAAAGCACACAGCTTCCATCGAGCCCGTTTCATTTAACGTACTAATAGTTTTACTGATAATTTGTCGGTATTGACGTTCATCAAGTTCACGTTCTTTACCACAACCGACCAACAAAACACGTTCGCTTAAGATATTAGGCACGTGATGAAGCAGTAACATTTGCCCTGATTTACCTTCTAAATCACCGCGACGCAATAAGTTACTGATATAGCCTTCACTAATTTCGTCAAGTTGTTCAGCAATCGCTGAAAGACGGCGAGGTTCAAAAACGCCAACGACAATACAGGCGCTACGTTGCTTTTCGGGACTACCACTTTTTACGTTGAACTCCATGAGCTCTCCTAATTCGTACAAAAACAAGCTGTTTTTAAATGAAATTTACGAGTAAACTTGTTTAAATCTATAAATAATCGTTATGCTTACTTTTAAAAGTATTCAGCTACAGGCTATAATTATAGCTTGGTGCAAGCGAATTCCCCTCAGAGCAAAAATTAATATTACTTATGAAAACGACAAGTTTACTTAAAAATAGAGCAGATGTCAGAAAAAAACGATGTTTTTATAGGGAATTCTTATGATTATCTTTCGTTATTTACTTAAAGAAGTCGCTAAAACTCAATTAGCGGTTTTCTTAGTGCTGATGACCATATTTATTAGTAATAAATTTGTTCGTATTCTTGATGATGCTGCCGAAGGTGGGATCCCCGGACACTTGGTTATGGTCTTTATTGGTTTAAAGATACCTGACTTAGCGGGAATGATTTTACCCTTAAGTTTATTTCTCGGGGTTTTATTGGCTTACGGGCGTATTTATGCCGATAGCGAAATGACAGTATTGCATGCTTGTGGTGTCAGTGAATGGTACGTAGTGCGGGTTACACTGATTTTAAGTTTTGTGACAGCGATATTTACCGGAATTTTTACGCTGTACCTATCACCTATGGCCTCGGAATATGAGTATCAAGTTAAAGAACAATTAGCCGCAGACTCGGGGTTAAGTTCGCTTATTGCTGGTCGTTTTCAAACGACAGGTAATGAAAAAGCCGTCATTTTTATTCACGATAAAAATCGTAATGACAACACCTTTGAAAAAGTTTTTGTTGCGCAACTTCCTGATAAAAAAGCCACGGATAAAAGTATTATTAATGCCAGTTTAGTTTATGCACAAACCGGACAAGTGATTGAGGAAGAAAGTGGCTCACAGCGTTTAGTCTTGAGTGACGGTACACGTTATCAAAACGATACTAAGAGTAAAGAATTCAAAGAAGTCTTTTTTGATAAGTATTATATCCAAATACAAGATCAAAAAGTGGCGCACAAAAATAGAAAATTAAGGGCTATTCCCACCCAAGATTTGTTTGAGGAAGATACCGCTGCTTTTAGTGCGGAAAGTCATTGGCGCATTGCTTTTCCTATTGCGTGTTTGATCATGACATTAATTGCCGTACCTTTAAGTGTTGTTAATCCTAGGCAAGGTAAATTTGCTAAAATGTTACCGGCGTTATTGCTGTTTTTAGGTTATTTCTTGATGCTGACAGCGGTCCGCTCTGGCGTTGAGTCGGGCACAATACCTAAAAATTTAGGTTTATGGCCAGTACACTTATTTGTGCTTGTGTTAGGCGTAAGTCTGCTTATAAAAGATCGCAGTTTTGGGATGAAAATCAAAGCTAAGCTTCCGCTATTATTTCGCAATTTCACCCGCAAAGGAACATCATCATAATGCGTATATTAGACATGTACATTGGTCGAATTATTGCATCTACAACGCTCTTAACGTTATCAGTTTTTGTCAGCCTAAGTGGTATCATTAAGTTTGTTGAAGAAATGAAAACCGTGGGCAAGGGTAACTATGATATTGCGCATGCTGCTTTATTTGTGCTTTATAAAATCCCACCCGATATTGAAATGTTTTTCCCGATGTCAGCACTAATTGGTGGTTTAATCGGTATGGGCATGCTGGCAACAAACAGTGAGCTTGTGGTTATGCAAGCGGCAGGTTTGTCGCGGGTAGACATTATAAAATCAGTGATGAAGTCAGCGACTATTCTCGTTTTTATCAGTATGGCGGTCGGAGAATGGTTAGCGCCGGTTGGTGAATTAGCCGCAAGACAGCTTAAAGCACAGGCGATATCAGGCGGAAGCTTAATTTCATCCGCTGATGGAACTTGGGCGAAAGACGGCGATTATTTTGTTCATATTGGTGAAGTAGAAGATAAAGGGAAATTAAACGATGTACAAATATACCGCTTTGATAAATCATTAAAACTATCAAGTTGGTTATCTGCAGATAGTGCTATTTATCAAAAAGATGCTTGGCAGTTACGTGATGTTGTCGATACCCATTTAAGTGAAAACAAAATGGTTACCGAGTCATCGCAGGTAAAAATGTGGACATCGAGTTTGACGCCTGAAAAACTTGGCGTCGTTATGGTTACTCCCGAAGCTTTATCATTACGGGGCTTATCTGAATACTTAAGTTATTTGGAAGAAAACAACCAAGACTCAAGTCGTTACGTTTTAGCTTTTTGGCGTAAAATCGTTCAACCACTAACCGTTGCGGTGATGCTGTTACTTGCCTTGTCTTTTGTTTTTGGACCTTTGCGTTCAGTATCGATGGGGGCAAGAATTATGATGGGAGTAGCAACAGGAATCTTGTTCTTTATTACAAACGAAGTGTTAGGGTCGTTAAGCTTAGTGTATCAGTTGCCTGCGGCTTTTGGCGCGTTAATGCCCAGCTTTATCTTTGTATCATTAGCGTTATATCTAATGAATAAACGGCCCAGTTAACTTTTACTTGCGCGCCTTTTAGTCGATAAATGTGATTAGTCGGCATGATAATCACATTTATCATGCCTCACTTTTATTGCCCCGTATTAGCAGGAGTACTCTACAAACGACCGCGGTTAGCGTCTAACGTTAAAACCACCACTTCTGTATCCGTTAACCTGTCTTGTAAGCTTAATTTGTTTTTACGATCAAAAATCACCGTAAAGTTACCTAAACCTAATAGCGTAGGCAGTAATCTTTTTAGGCCAGTAACCTTATTGATCAAAGTACCATCTTGGTTTTGCACACGTAAACGCCACGCTTTCATCCCTAAGGTTTGACCGGTTTTAGACCAAAACCAAATAAAGAAAAACGACACCCAAGCAAGCTTCCAAAACTCATTTGGCCACTTTAACCAAGCCGTATTGGCAATAGCATCAGAAAAGTGTTCGTACCCCTGTAAGCCGAATAAGCCAAAGTGAAAACCTAAGTACATCAATAGAAATGACATTGCGCCAGCAGTCATATATACCGCAATGGCAATTAAAAGATCATATACCCAAGAAGCTAAGCGGCGGCGAAAACCGGCACGGGGGAAATGTTGAGATGAAATGAAAGTCATAAGTCACGTGAATAATAAATTTTTAACAGTTTATCAAACACAATAGCTAAAGTATAAGAGAGATGATTATTTGTGTTTTTTATCGCTAAAATAGTATTAAAAAACGACATACAAAAATGATAGTAGCATTGAAGTTTGCTACCTTTTATATGTCGTTAACGCTATTTGACTGTAGTCACTACGTTGTTATTGAGGAGCTTCTTCATATTGCTCAGTTGGCGCGTTAATCGTGTTTTTTTGCAATGTAACAGCAGTTTGTGCCAATAGTCTCCCGTTAACAGTGGTTCCAGTATTAACAGAAATCAAGGTTTTACTGAGCACGATGCCTTCAAAGGATGCATAAGTGCCGAGTGCGGTATAACCTGCGACTTGCCAGAAAATATTTTTGGCTAAAGCGCCACCCGTTAAAGTAACGCGCTTGGCATTTGCCTGATTTAAATTACCTGATATTTGCATGATCCAAACATCATCCATAGTGCCATTAAAAGTAACATCTGTACTGATATTGACGTCTGAAGACCATTTATAAACGCCAGGTGCTAGTGTTAGGCCACCAATTTCACCCGCACCAAGTTCGGTATGATCAGCAGGAACTCTGCCTGCAGCATCATTGTAGGCAATGCCCATATCACTGACTGCTAATCCTAAAAGGTAAGGTGAATTTATTGAGCAGGGCAGTGGACCAGCAGAGTCAACCGTATACATAGCGCCGGTTACTTCATCACAGTTGAGTAAAAGCGCAGCGCCTGTAATTGGGCTAGTGCCGACATTACCGGTAACAGCAGACGGATAAACATCAGTAATTCCAGATTTACTCAATATGGTGAAAGTACCTGCTTCGCCAAGTTCAACCGCATAGGGGCCTGCGGCCATAACATTTCCAGCAAAAATACTTCCCATAATTAAGGGGATAAGTACTTTTTTAGAATTGTTTATTAAGGTTTTCATAATATTTCTCCATATGGAATTGTCAATTTACAGTAAGTAAATTGTTACTAAGCTTTTTCCATAGTTATGTTATATCACACAAGAATGATTTTAGATTGGCATCAAATGACTTGTTTATATATTGCCCCGTGTATTTTGATTAAAATTATTTTAATTTCGATACAATAGCCGATGAAGGCAAGATTTTTCTTGAGTGTTGCGAGCTATACATAATCGCATTATTGGAGGGGAACCGTCACCTAAGCATTAATTAAGTCGGTGTTTAATGCTCTAAACTTTCAAATCCCTCCAAATCGAGCAAATAATAAACATACACACCAACGATTGATAAAAACTATTGCTTAATAAAGTTATTTTCGTATAATGCCGAACAGATTCATTAACGCACTGGCGTTATTGATAAACAGTTTAAATTTTTGGTAGTTACTACGAAAAATATTTAAGCCGCAGTGGTGGAATTGGTAGACACGCCGGATTCAAAATCCGGTTTCGAAAGAAGTGACGGTTCAAGTCCGTCCTGCGGTACCATTATATGAAAGCCCTGATTCGAAAGAGTCGGGGCTTTTTGTTTTCCGAAAGATAATATTCAAATAGATTAGTCATGATCCGCTATAATATGCGTGTTTATTAGACAGTATTAAAAAGGTTTCAATATGGCAGCAACAGCGCATGCACTTCACATCTTGGTTAAACATAAAGAAATTGCAGAAGATATTATTAAGCAGCTAGCTAAAGGAGCTAAGTTTCAAACATTAGCTAAAAAACATTCGTCATGTCCATCGGGTAAAAAAGGGGGCGATTTAGGCGAGTTTAAACGAGGTCAAATGGTACCTCAGTTTGATAAAGTGGCTTTTAGCGGTGCAATATTAGAGCCCCATCTTGTTAAAACTAAATTTGGTTGGCATGTAATTAAAGTGCTTTACCGGACTTAATTTACAACGAGTGATTTATAATACGGCTTCTTTTCAAAATCGCGGCCAAAGAAATTTTTGTTCAAGCCCGACGGCTGTATCAAATTTAAAGCCCTGCTTTTCATTAGATGAAGCTATTTATGGAAATTTTGTCTGCAACATCAGCTAGGTCTAACAATGATAGCTGTTTTGATTATAACAGCAGGTTTACTCTATCTTTGCAATCGGTAATAAGTAAGTAATGACCTTGATAATAAAATGGTTTATCAATGATGACTAAAACTTAATAGCTAAACCAACTGAAATACTTCCATCAAGCCACAGACCATCTTCTAACAAAGCGTGGCAGATGGTTTCTTGACAAAATAACTGATTATCCTCTTCTATATAACTTGCATAACCTCGAAGCTCTGTAACAAGAGCTATATTCTTTGATAGTTCGTAGCGTGTGCCAAAAGCCATAGTGAGGGAGGGGTAAATTTCGTCTTTACTGTCAGTTTCAAAATAAGTGGCACCGATACCTAGCGAGATGGTCGTCACATAATTTTGCTGTTTAAGCTGAGTAACGCCACTGAAATGCAAGTAGGTAATATCGAAGGAGTGCTCTTGTTGATCTGAACTACTGATAAAATCATGGCTAACAGTGTTAAGTAATATTTGTCCTTGGCCATTAGGTGAATCTTGCCAAGCGATTGCTAATCCATAATTTTTATCATCAGTGACAACCAGGTCTGTGCCGTTTTGGCTATTAATTAGATCAGCACTGAACATTTGCCCGATAAAGGGAGTTATTTCTATATCTCGAGCATGACTTGTAAAAGGTAATAACAATAAAACTGAATTAATAAGTAGGATGCAAATGAGATTTGCTGACTTTAATGACGTTCGCATTTTATGACCTTTTCAATACGGATAAAAACATAAAAGAGTAAAGCTATTATTAGCTGGGTTATTAGACTATTTCAAGCTTTACAATGTTTTTGTAAGCATAGTTGCTTGGTTATTTAATGCGCTCAGTAATTTTTCAAATAACTCAATACCTATGGTTTCACCAGTGTTACCGGTTTCTTTATCAACAATTTCTAATTCAAAACGAGGTAATGTTTTAGTGATTATTGGTGCGTTTTTATGACCTATTAAATTAAGTACTGGCGAATTTACTGTTATTTTAGCCACCTTTAATAAACGTGGCGTCGTTGTAACTTGTTGCTGATTTTTGACACTACTGTCTTTGAGGGTGAATTGATCTATATTTTTTTGCACGGTTAATAGTAGTTGTTTAAAGCTGTCACCATCTTCGCTGTAATAAATTGAAGCACTTAAACCATCGATGGTAATACTCTCGATAAGAATAATATCTTCTTTTAAGCTATCACGATCAACCACTAAATGAATGGCGGCAATACTTAGTGTTGATTTTCCATAGGTCGAAATATTTGATAACTGTGACGGGGCCAACACAAAATTGCTAATGGTTCCTGTTCCCTGATACCCATGGATTGTTACGTTTTCAACCGTTACTTTTTGTTGGCTTAGTTGCGAACCAATATTTTGAAGTTGATTTTTAATATGAAAATTTAAAGAGTCACTGGCTAAAAACCATAGCGCAGCACCACACGATAATAATAAAACAAAAATTATGGCTGCAAATTTGTTCAAGGTTTGATCCTAAGTTGTATAACAAATATTTATTATAACGTACTTTTATTATTGAATTTTAACTGGATAAAAATTTTAACTAAATTGAGTGATGATAAGCGTACTTTTTATTCAGCTTGATTAAAAAATAAACTTGGGATATAAGATGGGTGAATAACGAAAATTAATAAAAAATATATCTACA